>JAYSVL010000365.1:0-4842 GCA_043718595.1 Gemmatimonadaceae bacterium | reverse complement strand
CTTATAGTCGGTCCATCGACAAATCCCGCGACAGATACGTTCGCGCGGCAGATTTCGGCGGCGCGTGTTGTCACGTCCGTGGCAGCATCCGCAGAGTCACGCACCACGGGGGTACGACCGCTGCCGTTCATTCGCCCGACGAATCCGCTGAGCCTGTCGACCCACGTGGTGCGCTTCGGACTAACGAATCCTCAGATGTTGACGTGTCCTGCGAACGACTCCTATAAGACTTTCGCTCGCCGAAGCGCTGCGTGGACTCGATTGGTTCTCTCGGTCCGGAGGGATGCATGGAACACGCACTGACTCGCCCGCTGGCCGCCTGCGTCGGGATCGACTGGGCGTCCGACCACCACGATCTCGCGCTCCAGGTCACGGACGGCGACGCGATCGAACAGAGCCGCATCGTCCACACGCCGGAGGGGATTGCGGCGTGGCTTGCGTCGCTCGCGGCGCGCTTTGGCGGGCAGCCGATCGGCATCGCGGTCGAGACGTCACGCGGTCCGCTCGTGCACGCGTTGCTGGAAGCTTCGTTCGTCGTGCTGTATCCCGTCAATCCGCGCAGTCTGCAGCGCTTTCGCGAAGCCTTTGCGCCGAGCGGCGCGAAGGACGATGCGCCGGATGCGCGGCTGTTGCTCACGCTGCTCGTCAAGCACCGGGACCAACTGACCTGCTGGACGCCGGACGACGTCGCGACGCGCACGCTGCGCCGTCTGGTCGAGTTTCGACGACGCGCGATCGGCATGCGCGTGCAATTGACGCTGCAGCTGCAGGCCGCGCTCAGCGACTATTTCCCGCAGGCGCTCGAGTGGGCGGGGACGGATCTGGCCAGTCCGCTCGCGTGCGCCTTCCTGAGGCGATGGCCGTCGCTGGCGCAACTGCAGCGGGCGCGTCCCGCGACGGTCCGACACTTCTATACCGCCGGTGGGTGTCGGCGTGACACACTGATTGCGAAGCGGCTGGCCGAGATCGCGTGCGCCGTCCCGCTGACTCGCGATGCGGCCGTGATCGAACCGGGGGCGCGCTTCGTGACGCTCCTCGCGCAGCAGCTCGCGGCGCTGGCCCCGAGTATCGCGCAGCTCGACGCGGACATTGCGCAGCACTTTGCCGCCCATGCCGACGCCGACGTCTTCCGCTCCCTGCCAGGCGCCGGCGCGGCGTTCGCGCCGCGCTTGCTCGCCGCCTTCGGATCCAACCGCACCCGGTTCCCCTCGGCCGCCGACCTGCAGCAGTACGCCGGCATCGCCCCGATCACCGTCCGCAGTGGCAAACAACACCAAGTCCGCTGGCGCTGGTGCACGAACACCTTTGTGCGGCAGACCTTTCATGAGTTCGCGGGCCATTCGGTACGCTATTGTGCATGGGCCAAGGCGTTCTACGCAGGGCAGCGCCACCGCGGCAAGTCGCACCACGCCACGTTGCGCGCGCTCGCCTTCAAATGGATTCGCATTCTGTGGCGCTGCTGGCACGACCACGTCGCCTACGACGACGCGCGCTATACGAGCGCGCTCCAATTGCGCGGCTCGCCGCTCACCGCCGTCCTCCGTCCCCAACTCCACGAGCCGACACCATGCAACGCTTGACAGACCTCCTCAGATGGCTCAGCGCAGCAGTCGTGCATCGAACCGGAATGGCTCCATGGAGTTGATCACGACCCGTCCGAACAACGAATGCGCAGGATTGAGCAACACGTTGAAACCGCCGGGGACGATCGCACTGGGCACGCTGAGCGCGAGTGCGCGCCCTGACCTCACCCACGCGTCACCCACCGCCTGAACATACGGCGGAACGGGCGAGGAATCCCATCCGGGAGGCAGCGCCGATGACGACAGTAACTCGACAAGGCCGTCCGGCACCGTCGCCTGAATGAGGGAATAGCGCGGAAGCATCGTCACATCACCCAGATGAACGAGCACCTCCAAAACGGCGAGGGCAGAGCTGCTCGCGGCGTATGCGACGCGAGTTCCGGGGCTGCTCCATCTGGCACCGTAGAGACGCGCACCTTCCCCGTCGAAGGCACTGTCAGCGTACCTGCTCTTGACGAGACGCCACAACAGCATCGTTTAGGTCGGAATCCCGTGCTCGAGCCGTCCGACAAGATGTTCGACCTCGATCGCGCCGACATCCGTCGTCGCAAACTCCAGCGGCGTCCGACCTCCCAAGGCATGCAGCGACGATGTGAGCCATCCGCGCGCCCGTTCGGCGTCGCCGTCGAAGAGCGCAATCGCGCGCGCAACGACGCGCGAGGCCCTGACGAGGCGATCGGATTCATCAGGCTCAAGGCGACCCGACTCCTTTCGGCGCGCCAATGTCCGCTCGGGGATAGCAATGAATTGGGTAAGGAGCGCATAAGGCAACTCCGTGTTTCGCTGGAATCGTTCGAAAGCCGAGTAGGGCAGCCCGCGCCGGATCTGCGCAACCAGGTGAACGGCGTCGTACTTCCGCAGACCGAACAGCGCGACGTAGCAGTGCCCCTGAGGTTGTCCAGTGCGAATGCGACTCCACAGTTCGGCAACATCTGCCGACATGAGCTGCGCCGTAGTGGTTGTGCTCGCCCGCTTAGCCATATGGCGAATGATATCATGCCACATGGCAAACCGCAAGCAAACGGACATACGCGGGTCGCGACACGCAGCAGAAAGTGACGCGCGTCACCACGGTGCCACCGCCTAGATCCTTCGCTCCGGTGACGTCTAGATCTATCGATGCATTGCGAGTCGACGTCGAAAACATAACGTGGCAATGCATACGCGACCTTGTGCGATCACGACGATGTGCTCGCTTCGAGGCCGCGTGTTTCGTCCCCATGAGTGCGCTCGCCACGTTTTCCATTTGCCGGAGTTGCTATGCCCGCTGCGTTGAGTTATCCCGGCGTCTACATCGAAGAATTACCAAGTGGCGTGCGCACCATTACCGGTGTGCCCACGTCGCTCACGGCGTTTGTGGGTCGAGCGTGGCGCGGGCCAGTTGACGAACCGGTGAAGATCAACAGTTACTCCGACTACGAACGCACATTTGGCGGACTCTGGCGTGGCAGCACGATGAGTTACGCTGTGCAACAGTTCTTTTCCAACGGTGGCAGTCAGGCGATCGTTGTGCGCGTCGCCACACGAACCGGCGCTGGTGCCGCAAGCGCCGCCACAATTGACCTCGGCGGCGGCAACACACTCGCCGCGGCGTTTCCCGGAACATGGGGACGCAATCTGTCGGTGACGGTCGATCAGAAAGTGAAAGACGTAGCCGACACAAATCTGTTCAACCTCACCATCATTGATGATCCCAACAGCACCGCCGACAGCGCCAAACGCGGCGGCGGTGGTGCACAAGAAACATTTCTTAATGTCTCGCGCGATGCGGCAAGCGCGCGTTTTGTCACACGCATCATCGAACAACAGTCAGGTCTCGTGCGCGTGACAGGCGTTGGCGTAGCGCGACCGGTCGCTGCGACGGTGAAAGCTGCGGCAGCGAGTAGTGCGGATGGCGTGAGTACGACAACGGTTGCCGCCGCCGAACTTGAAGTCTCGGGCGATGCCGCAGCAAAGACGGGAATCAACGCACTCCTCAAGACCGACATCTTCAATCTGCTGGTGATCCCGCCGCTCACCACGTCGGCGACGGCAAACGACACACCAACCACCGTCAACGATGTGACGATGGCGTTGTGGACGGCGGCAGCGGGCCTGTGCAAGTCGCGCCGAGCATTCTTGCTGGTTGATGCGCCGGCGAATTGGACGGTGGCAAAAGCGGTGACGGACATCGGCGGATTCAGCGCCGTTGAGCGGAGTTACGCGGCGCTCTATTTTCCGCGACTGCGTGTGCCCGATCCGCTGCAGGAAGGTGGATTGCAGGACTTCGCGCCGTCGGGTGCGATGGCCGGCATCATGAGTCGCACCGATGGCGACCGCGGCATCTGGAAAGCGCCAGCGGGACTCGAGGCCGGATTGCGCGGCGTGCTTGGTCTCTCGATCAATGGCTTACCCGCCAACCTGAACGACAAAGAGAACGGTGATCTCAACCCACTCGGCGTCAACTGTCTGCGCGCGTTTCCAAACATCGGGCATGTCGCGTGGGGTGCTCGCACGCTCGACGGCTCCGACATTCTCGCGTCACAGTGGAAGTACGTGCCGGTGCGGCGGCTTGCCCTCTATATAGAAGAGAGCCTGTTCCGCGGCACACAGTGGGTGGTGTTTGAGCCCAACGATGAGCCGCTCTGGGCGCAGATTCGGCTGAACATTGGCGCGTTTATGCAGACGTTATTCCGGCAAGGTGCGTTTCAGGGATCGTCGCCCAAGGACGCGTATCTCGTGAAATGCGACAAGGAAACCACCACGCAGGACGACATCAATCGTGGCGTGGTGAACATCCTCGTTGGTTTCGCGCCGCTTAAGCCCGCAGAGTTTGTGGTGATCAAGATTCAGCAACTCGCCGGCCAGGTGCAGGCCTAACGCGTCGTTTCCCCAAGCTGGAGTACACCGTCCATGGCCCAGTTCAGTGTCAACGCACAGCGCTTTGATCCCTACAAAAACTTCAAGTTTCGCGTCAAGTGGGATGGCAAGTACGTCGCCGGTGTCAGCAAGGTGAGCAGTCTCAAACGTACCACCGAAGTGGTCAAACATCGTGAGGGTGGTGATCCATCGTCGACGCGCAAATCGCCGGGTCGCACCGAGTTTGAAGCGATTACGCTGGAGCGCGGTGTGACGCACGACACGGAATTTGAAAAGTGGGCAAACAAGATCTGGAATTTTGGTTCGGGCCTTGGCGCCGAAGTGTCGCTCAAGGATTTCCGCAAAGACGTCATCATCGAGTTGTATAACGAAGCGGGACAACTGGCGATCGCCTACAAGG
>JAYSVL010000364.1:0-4845 GCA_043718595.1 Gemmatimonadaceae bacterium | reverse complement strand
TACGCGGACCGGGCGCGTCCGGCAGCGATGCGGAGTGCGTCGACGGGGGCTCGGCCGCACCTGGAGTTGGGGCGGACAGCGGTGCGTGGCGACAGGCGGCAACAATGCACGAGAGCGCGAGGCAAACGACCGCTGACGAACGCGACGCCAGATGATGGTGAATCATGCGCAGACCATACCCCGAAGTGTGCTGGCGCGAAAGGATGACACGGACGCATCGTGTGGCGTGCCCGCGTGTCGTTGTTCCCTGAAACGGCAACGCGTGGCGCGTCGTACACGTTGGTAGCCGTGCACCGTCCCCAGTCCCGCGACCCCAAGGATCGTTTCATGCGACAAGAGCCGGCAATCGCCCAGACGCCTCGTCCCGCACAGGCACCCGCGCGTCTTCAGGAAGCGCCGATCGAGGTGCGGCGTGGGGCGAGTGCGTCTGACGTGTACGTGGCGGCGAAAAACCAGCGGTCCGAGTTGCGGAATCAGTTAGAGAGCCTTGAGGACAAGCGGCGCGACCTGACCAATGACCTGCAGGGGGACGACACGTCCGCCGAGGAGAGGCCGGGCGTTATCGCTCGGCTCAAGGACGTTGATGCACGGATCACCTCGGTCGACCAACAGCTGGCGCAGGCAAATGCCGCCGTTGCCACGGCTGCTGCGGTTCCGGGCGCGATCGTCGAGCCACCCCGTTTTGTACGCAGCGGGCCGCCCGACGAGGTCTTCGCCATCCCGATCGTGTTCACGATCTTTGTGCTGGCGCCGATCGCGATCGCCTACGCGCGCCGCATCTGGAAGCGGGGCGCCACCATCATCTCGCCTATCCCCAATGAAGTCCGCCAGCGACTCGACCAGCTCGGCGAGGCGGTCGAATCGATCGGCATTGAAGTGGAACGCATCGGCGAAGGGCAGCGATTCATGACGCGAGTCCTCACCGAGCATAATGCGAAGGGATTGGGCGTCGGCGCGGCACAGCCAATCGCAGTGCCGCAGCGCGCCGCACACGCCGCTGAGCCGCGCGCGTTGTAGTCGGGTCGCTCGGAACCCTGGTCGGGGCTGTCAATTTGGCGTCGCGGGGGGATTGGCCAGCCGACGCAACCATTTCAGCAGAGCGGCTGTCTCCCTCGTGCACATGCATGCGCACCCAGCGGCGACCAGCGCGGTTCGATCAGTTCTGACTCAGCCCGCCTGCGGTGACTGAAGACGGGTTGATCGCGCGACTTCAGTCGGGCGACGCGAAGGCGGAACGAGAGTTTTACGACGGTCACGTCGACCGGGTGTATCGCCTCATCTATCGGATGAGTGATCGTACCGACCTCGCGCAGGACTGGACGCAGGACACGTTCATCCGTGCCTTTCAACGCATTGGACAGTTTCGCGGGGAGTCGGCGCTCTCGAGTTGGTTGCACGCCATTGCCGTGTCCATCACACTCAACGGCCTGCGCACGGTGAAACGGCGCGATGCGTTGGCCGCAGCATTGGAAGACGGGCTAACGGTTGGACGCTTGTCGAGTGACAGCGCACGATGCCATCGCCGCACTGCTGCCGCGAGGTGCGTAAGCAGGCCATCTTAGCGATGTCCCGCCCCCGCCGACGAAGCCGTGCCCAACCTGTAGCGCATGGCGGAAACGTTGGGCGGCCGCGAATGAACAGCAAGCAATGACTGACTCGAATCGAAATCGCCGCGAAGTGAAACTGCAACAGCGGGCCGCGAATCACGCGAAAACTCGCGAATGAACAAAACCAAAAAAGCAGCAACTAACAGCAAACACGAAAACAGTATCACACCCCCCTACAACACCCCCCTACAACAACAGCCCGTGCATGGCGCGACTAAGTCAGCCGTGGTACCATCCCATTCGCGTTGTTTTCGCGTATTTCGCGGCCCGCTGTTTGCTGTTTTTGCGGCTATTCGCCGTTAAGCACAAGTGTCCACGTGACCGGAAGATCCGCGGCCAGTGAATCCCGCACGGAACAGTA
Organism: Gemmatimonadaceae bacterium; assembly: GCA_043718595.1. Lineage (GTDB taxonomy): Bacteria > Gemmatimonadota > Gemmatimonadetes > Gemmatimonadales > Gemmatimonadaceae > Gemmatimonas. Next base: position 2,877 of record JAYSVL010000364.1, on the reverse strand, counting down.
CTTCGTAACAGCAAGCTCAATCGCACGTTCCGCGTGCACACGTTCAACCGCGGCACCGTCCAACCGATATGTGAGATGAATCTTCGTCAGTCGCGCCGGAACACTCGCGGCCCGATCACCCACGACGTCAATGTCCAGCGTCTCCACCGGTGTACGGCGCTTCGCGAGGATGTCTGTTACATCAATGCCGGTACAACTCGCCAGCGCAATAAGTAGCGAGTCAACGGGTCCTGGTCCGGCGATACCCTTGCCGTCCAGTTTGACGGAAGGGCCGCCCGCTTCGCGGCGACCGTCAAAACGAAAATCGCCGTCCCATGAGACACGAACGCGATTGGGCGGCTTGACCGGTGCCGCTGGTGCGACGTTCGGCGTATCTGCAGCGCTCATCGTTCAGCCCCCACGCGAATCGGTGCGCGCACTGAGTTCCCCCATTCTGTCCACGAGCCGTCGTAGTTGCGCACGTTCCCGAAACCGAGCAGGTAGGTGAGCACGAACCACGTATGCGACGACCGCTCACCGATACGACAGTACGTCACGACGTCATCCGATGGCTGCAGTCCAAGCTCGCCTTGGTACATGGCGCGAAGTTCAGTCGCCGACTTGAACGTGCCGTCCGTATTTGCTGCTCGTGCCCACGGCACGCTGTGTGCGCCTGGAATGTGCCCACCGCGCAGCGTACCCTCCTGGGGATAGTCCGGCATGTGCAACCGTTCGCCCGTATACTCCTGTGGCGAGCGCACGTCGATCATCGGCAAGCCGATTGTCATGTGCGCGCGCGTCTGCTCCAGGAAGGCGCGAATTACGTCGTCATTGCGTTCGGCGGCGACATATGTGCTCGCGGAGAAGTGCGGCACGTCGGTCGTGGTGGCGCGCGCTTCGGCGATCCACTGCATGCGTCCGCCGTCCAAGATCATCGTGTTGGTGAATCCGAACAGTTCAAATACCCACAGCGCGTAGGTCGCCCACCAGTTGTTCTTGTCGCCGTAGAACACCACCATGGTGCTCTCATCGATGCCTTTGCGTCGCAACAGCGCCTCAAACGCGGCGCGCGCGACGTAATCGCGTTCCACCTGATCGTTGAGATCAATATGCCAGTCAAGCTTCTGGGCGCCGGGAACGTGTTCCACGTCATAGAGCAGCACGTCTTCGTTGCATTCCAGCAATCGGAGCGACGGGTGCGCGAGATGTGTCGCAAGCCACGCCGTCGACACCAGCTTACGTGGCTGGGCATACCCTTTGGCGAGGATTGTCGGGTCTGGCAGGTCGGGGAGCAATGATGAAGTCATGACATAAGTGTATCACGGTCACCGGTGGCTGCGGCACATGTGTGTCCGCGGTTACGTTTCCCTGTCGGTGCTGTGCACGAGATGTCCGCGTGGCGATGACGCCGCGTGTCGGCGACGTTTCATGGCATCAGACCGAATTGGCCTCTGCCTGGGAGCGACTATGCAACTGGATCGTGATACCGTCGCCTCGGCGATTGTCGGCACGGGTGGCGCGTGGCTGCTCGGCTCCGCCGTGTTCAACGGACGCTCTGGGCGCTGGAATGCGGCGCAGGTGCGGGGCCTGTACTACGCCGGCATCGGCTTTCTTGCCAGCGCCGTCGCCGCTCGATGGCTGCAGCAGTACGGCCCGCGAGGCGTCGCTGTCTCGCTGATGGGCACCGTCCTCGCGATGCGCGGCATGTACATCCTCGTCCGCGAACGTGCCGCGCGTCGCGCGGTCGACAAGCCCCATTCACCGGACTGACGCCCTGCCCGGTGATCGCCGTCAAAGAGAGCCGGATGACCGTCCATTGTTCCGCACGCCGTAGCAATGATCAGCGCGCGCCGTCGCCGCTCCTGTCTGCCCAGATCCTGCCACGCAGCGCGCTAGACACCTCGACGGGACAACTCCTCGATCACCGCGCGCAAATGGCGCGGCCAGACGTGTTGTGCGAGTCGAAAGAAATTCTCTCGTGCGGTGGCGTTCTCGCGTAAGAACTGTGCCAGCGTGCGTGAGGCCTTGGCCGTGTTGCAGGCCGTGCAGGCGGTCACTACGTTGCCTTGAGAGTTGTCGCCGCCACGCACGCGTGGTTGCACATGATCCACGCTCAGCGCGTCGACGTCGTAAACCTCACCGCAGTAGACGCAACGGCATCCGTCGCGTGCAAACACCTCCATGCGATTCATCGGCACCGGCACCCTGTGAACGTCCCTGATCGTGCTCGACGGATGTTGTTCCAGCAGGTGACGCGCCTGTTTGACAGTGAAGAAAGCGTCGCCACGCCGCACGACGTCCCCCCCAGACTCACACTTCAAGCCCTCGAGGGCCTGCGCATGTCGCGTTCCCGTGAACGGATTCTCACCAACCTCGAAGAGATGTACCGCGAGGCATTCGATCGTGCCAAGTCATCTGAGGATCCCAATGCGATGACGTCGCTCGACTTCGCGTATCGTCGCGAACAGTTGTATTTCGAAATCTTGCTCGACGTCCGCGATGCCATGGAACGCCGCTAGCGATTGGCCTGTTCCGCATCGCGAATGGCACGCTGAGTGATGCGGGCCAGCAGGATGCACAGGATGACAGTCGCTACCACACCAGCGCCGAGCACAAGCGGCGAAACGGCGGCCTTACCGTTCGCAGCCGACGCTCCTGACGCGCTCCCCAACGCGGCATAGGCGAGCACGATCGGGGCAAGCCCCAGCGTACCGATCACGAAGTCGCGCAGGCGCACACGCGTCACGCCGAGCGCGTAGTTGGTGAGTACAAACGGGAACAGCGGCGACAGTCGGATGAGAAAGACCAGCTTCATGCCGTTCTCTCCAATGGCGCCGTCAATCGACGACAACATGGGATTTTTCGCGACCCGTCGCGCGACGTGGTCGCGCGCCAGAT
>JAYSVL010000363.1:0-1702 GCA_043718595.1 Gemmatimonadaceae bacterium | reverse complement strand
CTACCCAAAACGGCGTGCGATCCCGACGATAGACCAGCAGCTCACTGCGAATGGGCTGACCAGCACTCATCGCTTGGCGAATGTGCCACAACACGTCTGTCGATGTCTCCGGCCCCGTCAACACCGCAGGCGCTGCGACCACGAAATCATCATTCGTCCAGCCGGTGAGCGCTTCGAACGCGGCGTTGACAAAGAGACACCGGAGCGAGCCGTCCGCACGAGGCGTCGGGTGAGCCACGGCAATCGCTTCGCGCAGATGCGCGATCGCCTCGCGGAGGCGCTCCAGTCCATCAGTGGCATTCGCTTCGCGTGAGAGATCGCGAAGAGCGAATACCCACTCGTTGTGATGCAACGACTCGTTGCGCGCAATGAGGACTTCGGTGAACTGGTCGGTTCCGTCTGGACGGCGGAGCAGCCAACGCTGTGGTGGACGGCTCCCCGCGACGTCCGAATCCAGTAGCCGTGCGAGTTCGAGCGGACTGACACGCGGAAATAGCGATAGAAGGGAGAGCCCCTCACTCGTGGTGTCGTAGCCGATCGCTGTCGTCGCCGCTCGATTGATCGACCGAATGCCGGCATCACCACCGTCAACGAGCAGCAGCGGTACCGGCAGTGTCCGCAGCGACGTTTCGTCCGAGAATCCAAGGCCCATCATGGCACCACGCGTTTCGCGCCCCAGCTGTTATTGGTGCGATCTACGTCCAGCAGACGCTGATCCGGATCGAGTTCCACGCGCACCAGTTCTTTGCCGACGAACGCATATTCGCGAAGGTACTGACGACTGTTCGTACTCCACACTTCGGCGGGATAGTCGTAGTCACGCGTGCTGCCATCGGCGAACGTGAAACGCGCACGCAGAGGAAGCACGCCGCGTTCGTGATTGCCGTAGAGCACCGCGACCTTTGTCGTGTCACCAGTCTTTCGCGTGAGTACGGTGTCGACACTCTGGTCAAAGCGCGCGTTCTCGACGAACCACTGGCGCCAGAACCAGTCGAGACGACGCCCGCCGACGTCTTCCATTGTGCGGTAAAAATCGGCGGGGGTGGGGTGCTTAAATGCCCAGCGCGCCACATACGTGCGGAAGGCATCGTCGAACGCCGCCGGTCCGAGAATCTCCTGCCGCAGCAACTGCAGGCCCACGCTCGGCTTGACGTATGCGGCTTCGCCGAGCAGTCGTGGGTCGATGCGGTCAGGATTCATGTCGACGGGCTTGTCGACCCCTTGCGTCATATAACCTTCCACCAACCGGCGTTCTTCGGCGGCACGCGCCAGCTGGTCGCCTTTTTCGGGATACCGACGCGCTTCAGAAAACGTGTTGATGAACGTGTTGAAGCCTTCGTCCTGCCACATGTACACGCGTTCGTTGCTGCCGACAATCATCGGGAACCACATGTGCCCAATTTCGTGGGTCACCACGTTGTACAAGTCGTACACATCGTCGCTCTTGTTCTCCATCGCGATCATGGGATATTCCATGCCGCTGATCGGTCCTTCAATCGCCGAAATCTGCGGCCACGGATACATGAACCAGCGTTCGCTGTATTCCTGAATCGACATGCGCGACTGGCTTGCCGCGTCATGCCAGTTGACTGCGGCGCTCGGCCGGTAGTAGGCATAGGCCATGATGCCTTTGTAGCTCGTCGCGTCCCACTGGAAGTCCGGCGACGCGGCCCAGACGGCATCGCGCACATTTTTCGCCACG
>JAYSVL010000362.1:0-4856 GCA_043718595.1 Gemmatimonadaceae bacterium | reverse complement strand
GCGTCCACGCACGCGGGTCGCCACGATACCGATAACCGAAGGTTGAGTCGAATACCATGTGCCTTTCGTAGCCGTTGCCCAATTCGGTGGCAGCGAAGTCGGTAACACCGCGAGTGCGCGGCAAAAATGTGGTGTTGCGCAGCCCGAGCGGTGCATACAGCTGTTCGCGCACAAACACATCGAGCGGCAGCTTCGCGATGCGAGCCACGATGTCGCCAAGCAGCATGAACCCGAGGTCGCTGTAGTGGCGCGCGGCGCCAACTCCCCATTCCAGCGGCATGTCCCGTATCACGCTGAACCGCTGAGTCGCCGCGGCCGCGTGGTAGTACAACGGCTGCCACTGCACTAATCCACTCGCGTGTTGCAGCAGCTGGCGCACCGTGATGCTGTCGAGGTGTACGCCGCGAAATTCCGGCAGATACCGCGAGACCGGTGCGCTCACATCAAGCTCATCGCGACTGACCAGCAACATACAGGACATCGTCGTCGCCATCACCTTGGTGACGCTCGCCAAGTCGAATAGTGTGGTCGTGTGCATCGGCCGCGGTGTGGCAAGGCGCTTCCCGCGCGCATTGAGGACCTGCGCGTAGCCGAACGCGCGCTCGTGCAGCACGACGCCGTTGTGTGCCACCACAAAAACAGCGCCGGGGAAATCACGTCCCAGCGCGGCAGTGATCAGCGAGTCGGCGATGACGATCGCTGCAGACATGGGCGTCGTCCCGCGCTGCGCAAGCGATGAAGACGCCGGCGCGAGCACAAGTCCAACAACGATCAAAACATTCGACCACGCGCGCGGCGATGGCATCACTTTTTTGCCTTGGGGCGTTTCACCGGTTTCCGCTCCACTTCTTCGCGATCATCATCGTCTACATCGACCGCCATAGGGAAGAACAGTGATTGCCGCACGGTTGGGTACTTGGTGCGCCACCCTTTCGCTTCGCCCCATAAGATGCGATTCAGCTTCTCCGTGGGCGCCGCATCCGGATCCTTAAAGTTCATGCGCGCGCTCGCAAGCGCTGCGGTTCGCCGCGCCGCGGCATCGGGGCCGGTAATCGCACCAACTTTGACATTCGTCTCATAGATCGACTGTCGCGGAACGAGAGCGGTGTATGGCCGAAAGTCGGGTTGCTCGCGAGGTCCGATGAAACTGGCGCGCATGTCCGTCGCGACGAGGTCAAACATGCTCAAAGCAGGCAATCCGAGCATCAGCTCGATGGTCTTCACCATGCTCGACTGGCTGTAGAACGTGCTGTCGATAGCGCCGCGTCGCGCGTACGGGCTCGCCACCATCGCCACCGTGCGATGCCCGTCGATATGATCGACGCCGTTCTGCGCGTCATCTTCGACCACCAGAATGGCCATGTTTTTCCAGAACGACGAATGACTGAGCGCGTCAACAATCTTCCCGAGCGCGAGATCATTGTCGGCGACACATGCGCTCGGGGTACACCAGCCGGCAGACGTTCCCTGTGTGTGGTCATTGGGAAGAATGATCAGGCTTAAGTGTGGCATTTGTTTCGCCGCTTCCCACTCGCGCAAGTGTTCGGTGATGATGTCGGCCTTGATCACGTCCGGCACCTCTTGCGTCCATCCCGGATACTCGCGTACGAGGATGCGGTCGAGACTCGGGATCTCACTCCGCGTGTTGTACATCCGCTTGAGCAGGCCGCGAAAGAATGCCGGATTGTGCGGCGTTGAGTCGCGATACTGTGCCATCAGCTTTGCGCGCACACTGGGCATCGAATCACTCGGCGCCGGTGCATACTCTCCGAAGCTCACCACACGTTTGCCCTTGGCGGTGGCTGCCTCCCAGAGAAACCCGCCCGCCGAGTAGGTGAGCGGATCGTTGCCTTCGCTTGGATAACTGCGCCCATAATACAGCGGCCACATGGGATAGGACGTTTCATTCGCTTGCGTCAGCCAATTGTGCCCGTCTGCGGAATTGCCTCCCGACGCAAAAAAGTGATCGAGCAGCACGAACTGTTCGCTCAGTGCGTGTGTGTTGGGTGTCACGTCACGACCGTACATCGTCAGACTGGGGTCGCTTGCGCCCTTGCCGATGTCGCCGAGCACCTGATCGTAGGTGCGATTTTCCTTGATGATATAGACGACGTGCTGAATGAGACTCGCCTCGCCCGGACGCTCAGGCACAGCGCGTGCCGGTACACCCGCACGAACCGCAACTAATGGCGCCGTGCCATCGGAGAGGAGATGGAGCCGATTGTTCTGCGCGACGCTCGTTGTGTAGGCCGACAACTCGGCGTCGCTCGGCATCGCGATCACGTTCACCGAGCCACGTTCCGCAAACACGTAGCGTCCATCCTTGCCGGCGGTTTTGCCGGTCCCCGCCCCAACGCCAAAGAGCGTGCCAACCACCAGGGTCGTTCCGTCCGCACTCACATCGAGACTGCTCGGATACCAGCCGGTGGGGATGAGCCCGCGCAACGTACCGAGTGCACCACGCGCAGATGCGCGCACGTCGTACACAGCAACCGCGTTGACGCCACCGAGGGCCACAAAGAGTGTGTTGCCATCTGGTGCGAGTGCGACGGCAGTTGGCGCGAGTCCAATTTTCCGTTCGCGAAATGGCGCGACGGCGATTGAACCGATCAACACGTTGGTGCGTGTGTCGACCACGCTGATCGAATCCGAATTGCCGTTGGCGACGTAGAGCCGCGCTCGCGTCTGGTCCCAGACAAGCCCCGTGGGATGCAGACCAACACTGATCGAATGTGTGACGACGCCAGATGCAAGCGACACGCGCACCACCGTCCCCCGTTCGGCGATGCCGCGTGCGTTGACGCGCACGGGCTCCGCCGCGGGATCACAACACTGTGTTGCGCGACGCTGGCCAGCTTTTGGTTTGGGCCCACCAAACACACTCACCCACGCGACTGATCCATCCTTCGCGATCACCGATGCGATTGGCAGCACGCCGAGCATCACCGATCGCAGCTGTGTACCCTTGTCGGCGTCGAGCACTGCGAGCTTGTCGTCAGCCGGAAGGGGCAACACAGCAAGTCGCGGACCGCCAGCACTCGCGGTCGTCGCGAAAGATGGCGCGCCTGCCATGAAGTCGCCGAGTGGTCCGCTGGCTGTGGCGATGCGGAGTGCGCTGTCACCAGCGTACGCCACCAACTGCGTGACCGACTTTGCACGGGCGAGCGGCGGTCCGCCGGGTGTACGGCTGCGCGCGACGTCTTCCGGCAGCTTGCTCACGGACGATAGCACCGCACGATTCGTGACTGCGTCTATCGTGATGCCGTGCACACCTGGTCGTCCGCTGAACTCCGCATGGCCCAGCACACGATTGTCGCGCCACGCCAAACGCCACAGGCTGTTTGAAACGGCCACCCACACCTCGCCCGCGTTGCGGCCAAATCGCACGCCGGCAACGCGACCCGTAAATACACTTTGCACACCGGCCGGTGTGACGCGTGCCTCGGTCGCAATCACGCCGGGATCGGTGACGGTGCGAAGCGGCGCCTGCACCTGTAACAGCAGTAGAATGGGCAGCATGATCGAGGATCATACCGCTTGCGAACGCTGGGCGCGAGATGGATGCTTATTGCATGGGCAAATGGTGGAAACAGCGAAGTGCGGTGACGCTCGCGTTGACCGTCGCCATGGCGGGGATGACGGCGGCCGCGATGACCCGGCCACGTCAACCACTCGACTTTCGGCCTGGACATCGCGTGCTGCTGGATGCGCACAACGCGTACCCTCAGTCCGGTCGGTGGGATGACCGCATTGATCGCGCACTGTCTACAGGCGAGCCGTTGGCAATCGAACAGGACTTGTATTGGCGTCGCGATGCGCTAACAGGTACACACGCTATTGTCGTCGCGCACGACTCAGACGCGATCGCGATCGCGCCAACGCTGGAATCGCATTTCTTTGAGAAGATCCGCACGCCCATGGAACGCGCCTTGCGCGAGAACAGGCGCAACGCGTGGCCGTTGATCGTGCTCAATCTGGACTTCAAAACGAACGAGCGAGCGTTACACGAGGCCGTCTGGGCACTGCTCGGCAAGCATGAGCCGTGGCTGACAACAGCACCGCGAACGCTGACGCCGGCATCGCCAGCAGAGCTCACGGTTGGCCCGCTGTTGGTACTCGTTGGCGCTGACAAGTCGCAACGCGTGCGCTTTCACGACATGGTGCCCATTGGCCAACGTCTGCTCGTGTTCGGTGGCATCACGGTGCCGTCGCCCCGCGGTGCCACGCGTGATGCACGCGCCTCTGCGCTCGCCAGTGGTCGCGCCAGCGTCCTCATCAAGCAACGCGGTGGAAACTACGAGCGCTGGGTGAATCTTCCGTGGGGCGCGGTGGAGGTTGGCGGTCCGACGAAAGCCGATGCGTGGACCGCGAATGACAGTCTGCGGCTGCACGCGCTCGTCTCCCGCGCGCACGCGCAAGGACTATGGCTCCGCTACTACACGCTGGATGGATTCACTGCCGACAGCGACCGCGGATATACAGCCGCGTATAACTTTGGCAGCACGGCCGCCGCCGAACGTCGTTGGCGAGCCGCGATTCTGGCAGGTGTTGATTTCGTGGCCACGGATCAGTACGAAGAGTTTGGTCGAGTCCGGGCGTCGCTGCAAAGAGACTGAAACGGCAGCCGCGAATTACTCTGAAAGAACGTCGAACGGCAGCCGCGAAACATTCCTCAACAATAACTACGAACAGCAGCCGCTGTTGTTGTTTGTTTGTTGTTGTTTGTTTGTTGTTGTTTGTTTGTTGTTGTTTGTTTGTTGGGTTCATCCGGGAATTCCGGGAAACGCTGCGCGGATTTTGAGGAAGAAGTACGCATCATCGCGATAGCCGTAGGCGACGCGTTTGAGGACTTTGAT
>JAYSVL010000361.1:0-4859 GCA_043718595.1 Gemmatimonadaceae bacterium | reverse complement strand
GGTCTGCGCTTCCGCTGCTGACGCTGCAGCTACGAACGGAGAAGGACAGTGCGTTCGTCGGTGGGCGCTTAACCAATGATGCCGGTGCGTTCACTTTCACCGGTCTCAAGAAAGGTGTGTATTTGCTCGACGTGCGGTCGATTGGGTACCGGCCGATTCATCAGCGAGTCCTGGTCGGCGAGCTGAGCGCGTTTCTCGACATCGGCGCCGTACTGATGATCAAAGAGGCGCAAACGCTGGGCCAAGTGGTGGTAACATCGGCAGCAGACGCGGTGTCGGAGACGATGGACAAAAAGACGTTTACCGTGTCCGACAACATCAGTCAGTCGGGCGGTTCGGTGCTGCAGGCCATGTCCACGTTGCCCGGTGTGACGGTGGCACAAGGTGGCAAGGTGGAAGTGCGCGGCAGTGACAAGGTGGTGGTACTGATCGACGGCAAACAAACGGCACTCACCGGATATGGCTCGCAGAATGGGCTCGATAACATTCCCGCGTCGGCGTTGGAGCGCATTGAAATCATCAACAACCCGTCGGCCAAGTTTGACGCCAATGCCAGTGCTGGCATCATCAATCTCGTCTTCAAGAAGCAGGAGCAGAACGGCTTCAACGGCAAGGTTGGCCTGATGGGTGGTGCGGGTGCGTTGTGGGAGAAGAAGGCCAATCTTCCCACCGTTCGCCCACAATTTCAGGGCACGCCAAAGTTCAATCCGTCGCTCGCGGTGAACTACCGGAAGGGTGCGACCAACACGTTCGTGCAAGGCGATTGGCTTTATGCGCCCACGCTCAACAAGAATGAATTTTCGACGCGCACGTTCAACGACGGCACCGTAATTTTTCAGCAGATTAAGCGTAACCGACGCACCGACTACGCCACGCTGAACGGCGGTGTGGACCACACGTTTGATGATCACAACGTGTTGAATGTCTCCGGGCTGTTCAACCGCGAGAAAATCCTGGACAACGGAGACAATCCGTACTTCTCGGGTTCACTCCAAAATCGCTACCGATTGTGGCAGTTTCTGGAAGACGAGGTGAAGTACACCGCGTTTGGCAGCGCCGTGCTCACCCACAAGTTTCCGCAACCCGGCCACACACTCGCGCTCACCAGCAACTACTCGTTCCACCGCGAAGACGAGAAATATTTCTTCACCAATACGTTACCCTCGTTTGTCGGCACCGACGCATTCAAGTTGTTGTCCGACGAACATGTCGTGGACCTCAATGCGGACTACATCAAACCGCTGCGGCAAGGGCGCATCGAGGCGGGCTTTAAGGGGCGGTACCGGACAATTCCCGTCAACATGCAATTTTTCCCGGGGCAGCGCTCGCCCATCGATACCGGCGCGGGAGGCAAGGCCACGTATCGCGAAACCATTCCGGCGCTGTACACCAACTACGTGTTCGAGAGCCAGCGGTTTGAGCTTGAGGGCGGTGTGCGCTTGGAAGGTGTGCAGGTGGATTATGATGTCAATCCGAATCACAACACCTACAAAAGCGATGGTTATCGGTACGCGCAGCCGTTTCCGAATATGCGGGCCGCGTACAAGTTCGATGAGTCCAACAAACTCTCGTTGTTCTTCAATCGACGTGTCGACCGGCCCAACGAAGTCGACATTCGTATTTTCCCAAAGTACGACGAACCCGAACTGATCAAAGTTGGCAACCCGGCGTTGCAGCCACAGTATGCAACATCCGCTGAGCTGGGATACAAGACGAGCTGGACAACCGGCAGCGTGTATGCGGCCGCGTATCAACGCATTGTTGACGGCACGATCACACGAATCGCAACGCAGGTACCGGGCAGCGTGCTCCTGTACAACGTGTTTCAGAACGGTGGTCGGAGCTGGAGCGCGGGATCTGAGGTGGTGTGGCAGCAGACCGTCTCGCCGAGACTCTCGATCAATGCGAACGCCAACGTGTATCGCAAAACGGTCGATGGGTTCTCGGTCGTGAATCAGTATCCTGTGCCTATACGCTACTCGGCGGCACGGCAACGGCTCACGTCGGGCAACGTCAAGGTGAACGCCTTAATCAGACTGGCGCACGACTGGCAGGCGCAAGTATCGAACGTCTATCTCGCTCCTGATCTGCTGCCACAGGGTCGCATTGAGGGCCGATTCTCTCTCGACGTGGGGCTGCGGAAGAGCCTGCAGCAAGGCAAGGGCGAGCTTGTCGTGAACGCGACCGATGTGCTGAACACGATGCAGGCGGCGCGGACGATCCGTGGCACCGACTTCACGCTGGTGAGCACGGATTATCTCGAGACGCAGGTGGTGCGGGTTGGGTACAACTGGAAGTTCTAGCGTACGGAGCGGCACCGTGTAGATCTATGTGTCAGGTGTCGTTTTCCTGACCACACGCGCGGCTCGCCATGACCACTCGCTGTTTGCCCGTTCGGCCCGATCTCGATGAGCTCCATCGCCAGGCGAACACGCTACTGCTGACGCTCAACGCGGGCGACGAGCAGGCCATCGCCGAATGGCGCGCATACAGCGCGGCGTCGGGAGCGTATCGAACCGCCACACTCGCCGATGCACGGGCGGTTTTGGCGCGCAGTTACGAGGCGGCCACGTGGGGTCGCCTCGTTGACGCGGTGACATTGGCCGACGCGATCTGGCGTGATGACATCGACGCCGTGCAGACGCTCGTCACGCGAAACGCAGCACTCATCACTGAGCCTGTGCTGATTCGCACTGACAGCAACTGGGGCGCGCCGATGACGTACGCGGCCAATCTCGGTCGCGATCAGATCATCCGTCTCCTGCACGGATTGGGCGCCAGAGACGCGCACCCAGCCGCCGGTCGCGCCGCGTTACAAGGCCAGGTTGCGACGGTGCACCTGATTCACGAACTGTTCGGCAGGCCGTCGCCCGACAAGCTGTCGCTGGCAGGCCCGGCGTATACACTCAGCGTGGAAGGCACCGCCGTGCTGCTCGCACTTGGTGCGCGCGTCGTCGGGCCGAACGGTGTCGACCACAACACGATGGAGCACTTGCTCGGCACCGATAGCCGGAACCCAATCGCCAAACACCGTATCCTCGAGATGTACGTCGAGCACGGATTCGAACCGCCCGACACACCGGTGATGGCGCTGCATCGTGGGCGGATCGACCTGCTCGTCGAGCATCTCGCGCGTGACTCTCAACTGCTCACGCGCACGTTTGATATCACTGACGTGTACCCGCATGCTCCCGCATGTTCGCGCGAACCGTACACAGCGCAGGGCACGCCGATGCACGGCACCACGCTACTGCACATCGCGGCAAACTTCGACGAGGTGGAGATCGGCGCGTGGCTGCTTGATCGGGGCATGCATCCCGACGCGCGCTCGGCCGTGGACGCGGACGGTTTTGGCGGCTATACAGCGCTCTTCTCCACCATGGTGTCGCAGCGCAACTTCTGGGTGAACTACGGCGCGGGAGAGCCGGACGAGGCGCGTTTCACGCGACTCTTACTGGATCGCGGTGCTGATCCGAATATTCGGGCGTCACTCCGCGCGCGGCTCGAAGAAGGACACGGCGGTGGACCGTTACGTGAGTATCGCAGTGTGACCCTGCTCGGCTGGAGTGAGCAGTACCACGCGCGCGTTTTTGTCAGCCGAGAGTCGCACCTACTCGTCGCTGGACGGGGCGGCGAGAACTGAGATCGCATCGCGCCGTTTTGCGGCAATACCGCCGTCCACTATTTCCAGGCACTCCATGCTCGATTGCACGATCGTCAAGCGCGCACTCGTGTTCTCTGTCGCTCTCGCGAATAGCGTCACCGCGCAACCAAGCAAACCTCGCGAGCACGAACTTCGTCTCCCGATTGGCGGCACTCCTGGACGTCTCAACGCCATCACCGACGTGGCGGGTGTGGAAGTGGGGCACACGACCCTGATCTCGGGCAGCGGACTGCTCATTGTTGGCAAAGGCCCGGTGCGAACTGGTGTGACGGTGGTGCATCCGCGCGGCAAGAACAATGCCGATCCGGTCTTCGCCGCGTGGTTCACGCTCAACGGTAACGGTGAGATGACGGGCACCACGTGGATCCAGGAGAGCGGGTATCTCGAAGGTCCCGTGGCGATCACCAACACACACAGCGTTGGTGTGGTGCGCGATGCGATCATCAAGTGGGAAGTGTCGCGCAAGAACGTGCTGCAGCCCTGGTGGCTGCCGGTTGTGGCCGAGACGTACGATGGAGGCCTGAATGATATCAACGGTTTTCATGTGAAACCGGAGCATGTGTTTGCGGCACTCGACAGCGCGCGCGGCGGTGCGGTGAAAGAAGGTGTGGTTGGTGGCGGCACGGGCATGACTTGTCTCGGTTTTAAGGGTGGCATTGGCACGGCATCACGGACAGTGACGGTGCAAGAAGGCGGCTACACGGTAGGTGTGTTGGTGCAGTGCAATTTTGGCACGCGACGTGATTTGCGTATTGCTGGTGTTCCGGTTGGTGAAGAAATCACCGACCTCACGCCGTGTATCGCGAACAGCGGGCCCCTGCCTGCCGACGCACGTGGTCGCCGTTTGTGCGATGGCGCAACGCGCAACGGAGCATCGCGAAACGAGACGTCAAGGCCCGAAGGCAACGAAGTGGAACAAGGCTCGATCATCGTTGTTGTCGCCACTGATGCGCCATTGTTGCCACATCAACTCAAACGACTGGTGACGCGTGTCTCGCTGGGCATTGGTCGACAGGGCGGATTTGGTGGCAACGGATCGGGCGACATATTTCTCGCCTTCAGCACCGCGAACGGGAGATCGTGGGCCAGTGATAGCGTGAGCGCAGTTCGTATGTTGGGCAATGACCGCCTGTCGCCCTTGTTCAAGGCCACCGCACAGGCCACGGAGGCGGCAATCACGAACGCGTTACTTGCG
>JAYSVL010000037.1:0-8351 GCA_043718595.1 Gemmatimonadaceae bacterium | reverse complement strand
ATCGCTACATCAATTGTGCTTGCGTTGTTGCTTGGTCTCATCGCACCGCGTGACCTGTTGCACATCGAACCCGGCACCTATGGCGCGACCGGCATTGTGCTGGAGGGCATGCAACGCGCCGTCGGCGTCTCCATCTTTACGTTGTTGCTCGTCGCGCTTGTCGGCACACTGCAGGCCACCGATGTCCTCGAACGTCTCGTGCGCGCCGCACACGGTCGCGCCGCCACGCCACGCGCAGCCGAAGGATGGATCGTTGCGGTCGTCTCGGGCGCCGTGCTCCTCACGACGCACAGTGTGGTAGCGATCCTCGCTGTCGGCGAATTTGCGCGACAGACCGGTGAGCGCTTTCACATCACCGGCTATCGTCGGGCCAATCTGCTCGACATGACCGTCTGCACCTGGCCGTTCCTGCTCCCGTACTTTCTGCCAACCATTCTCGCCAGTGGCGCCAGTCGGAGCGGCGCGGCATTTGGTGTACCCGCGCTAAGCGCCGGGACGATTGGCCTCCATAACACGTATGCCTGGGCGTTGGTCGTCGCCGTTGTGTTCGCAGTGATCACCGGATACGGTCGCAACCGCAATGCGTGACGCCGTCACAACCGCAATGCGTGACGCCGTCGCAACACAAATGTGGGACGCAGTCGTGGCACAAATGCGCGACGCGTGTTGACCACGGTTCATCGCGACAGCGATATTGGGCCGAACTCGAACTCAGGACGACGTGCCCGATACCTCCCCCCGCGCAGCAAGAACTGAGGAACGCATGCGCGCCATCGTCGACGACCTTGTGCGACCAACGTCCCTCGGCACGACCGAACCACTGGTCGGCGTCATCTGCGGCGTTGGTGGCGACTTGACGGAGGCAGACGACGCATTCTTGGCTCTCGTCGGCTACACGCGCGACGACTTCAAGCTGCGGCGCATTAATTGGCGTGACATGACGCCAACCGAGTTCATCCATGTCGACGACCAGGGCATTCAGCGCGCGGCCACGACCGGCGGCTTCACCCTGCCATATCGCAAGGAGTACTTCCGCAAGGACGGCTCACGCGTGCCGGTGATGGTCTGTATGGCCTACAACCGCGCGACGCCGCGACGCTGGATCGGCTACGTCATTGATCTTTCGGCACCGGGTGCGATTCGCGTGGACAACGAGGTCGCGCCAGCCACGATCAGCGAACCGCGGCCCCAGGACTTTCAGCGCCGCTTCATTACCGAGCTGGTCGCCGAGCGTGCGCGTGTGCAGGCCGTGCTCAATGGCACCGATGCGCAAATGTGGGCCGTCGATCCGGAACTGCGGCTGCTTGGCGCAAACGCGGCATTTCAGGCAGCGCATGTGGCGATGGGCGGGAGTGAACTCGAAGTTGGCGAGTCGGTCCTGTCCACACTTTTTCCGGCCGAACGACGCGCGCCGTGGCGCTCGTGGTATGATCGCGCGCTCACTGGCGAAAGACATCGCGTCACCAGTGTCGATCCGGAGAGCGGCATTCGCTACGAAAATACGTTTGCTCCACTGATCGACCCGCGCATCGGCGTGTTCGGCGTGGCGGTGGTCGCACAGGCAATTGCCACACCAGCGCTCACCACATCGCCAGCGGTCGGCACATCAGCACCGGCGGAGATCGCACCACGCAGCAGTGACGCCCGTTCGCGCACGTTACTCGACGCGTTGCCACTCGGCGTATTTCACACCGACCTCACCGGTGCTTGCGTGTACGCCAATCCGCGCGTGTGCGCGATCTGGCAGTACGCGAGCGACGAAATGGTGGGGCGCGGTTACGAAAACCGCGTTCACAAAGATGACGTCGCCCGTGTCACGTCGCAGTGGCACACGGCGATGGCCGCCGGCGTGGAATTTGAGAGTGATTTCCGTCTCGCGTTTGCCGGTCGGCGTGATCGTCTCGTGCATGTGCGTATCGCGCCCGTGCATGAGAAGAAAGCGCTCACTGGTTTCGTCGTTCTCGTTGATGACGTGACCGAGCGTCGCGCGCTCGCGCACCGCGCGCGACAGAGCGAGAAGATGGAGTCGCTTGGTACGCTCGCGGGCGGCATCGCGCACGACTTTAACAACATGCTGGCCGTCGTGCTGGGCTACACCGATCTCGCCCTCGCCGATTCTGGCGGGCTCGGTTCCGTCCGCGATGACCTCTCGGCCATTCGCAGTGCGAGCATGCGCGCGCGTGATCTCGTACGGCAGATTCTGACCTTCAGTCGACGCACAGAAGGGGAATACACGTCCGTTGATATGAATGCGCTGGTGCAGGAGAGCGTGCGTTTTCTGCGCGCGACGCTCCCCGCTGACATCATGCTCACCACCAGCCTCCCCGACGAGTCGGTCATCGTACACGGCGACGCCACTGCGCTGCAGCAAGTCATTGTCAACCTCGGCACCAACGCCGAATACGCCATGCGCGGCGTGAGTGCCGGGCGGCTGACGATTTCGCTGGAACGCAGTGACGCCGACGACGGCAGCGCGGCACTTATTGTACGCGACACCGGGCGTGGTATGGCGGCGGAAGAACGGGATCGATTGTTTGAACCGTTCTTCACCACAAAACCCGTCGGCGAAGGGACGGGCATGGGGCTGGCGGTCGTGCACGGCATCATCGCCGCACATAACGGCACGATCCACGTGGACAGTGTGCCAAAGGTTGGCACAACATTCACCATTCATCTCCCACTCTCGCGCGAACAAGCGCGTGGCACGCTGCGCGTCGAGCCCGAGATTCGAGGCAGTGGCACGCTGCTCATTATTGAAGATGAACCGTCGCTGCTCCGCTTTTCTCAGTTGGCGCTTGAACGCGCTGGTTATGACGTGATCGCCTGCCGAGACGGTGCGGAAGCGTTGAACGTGCTGCACAAGCGATCGCTCGTACTCGATCTGGTGATCAGCGACGTCGCTATGCCGCACGTCACCGGCGATGTGGTCGCACGTCAGGTGCGGCTATTGCGTCCCAATTTGCCCGTCATTTTGATGACCGGATTCAGCCACGTCATCACGCCGGAAAATGCACACATGTTTGGCGCGCGCGCGCTATTGCAAAAGCCGTTTGGGGCGCAGGAGCTGGTTGCCGCCGTGTACAGCGTGCTTGGCCGCTAGCGGTCGCGCGGTCGCATGCGGGTAAACGGGAAACCGTTGCATCCCGTGCGCGGCGTATCACGTTGGGCAGTCCGCACCGCTTCTGCTTCCCGTCGCGTTTCGGCGTCGTAAGAGCTCAGACAGAAGCCCCACGTATACGGCGCCATATCGCGGAGCGTCAGCCAGTCAATGCGCGTCCATCGATTGGGTGCCGAGCGGTTGGTCGGTGCATTCTGCGCGATCAGGTAAAGCGAATCCGCGTGCCAGGCGACGACGCGATAGGTCGCACTGGCGTCCTGCTGGAACGCATCAGCCGTCACGCGGTATGACGATCCGTAATCGTCGCTGAAATCACCAAGCAGCTGGGTTGGCGCTCGGCTCGTCGCGGTGTGGAGGGCGTTCGTGCAACTAATCGCCGCCGCGGACACCACCAAGGCTCGGGCCAGCGTGGCGAGCGTCATTCCCGGTGCTCGTGCGACACAAACCCCACACGCTGGTTGACGGCAATGCGCTCCGCGATCGTCATGTCCCGCCAGCGCTCGATCTCGTCGAGCGTGCGTGCGCATCCGCGACAGCGACCGTCGAGGTCCACTACGCACACCTTGATACAGGGCGATTCGGCTGTTGGCGCGGAGGAAATACCAGTGGGCATGGAAGGGTGCGGGAGCTTAGTCAGCAGTCTCACTCATCCTAGTCACCGTGCGTCACTGCGTGCACCTTTCAAGCAGTTCTCCGCGTCTCCGCGTGATTCCCGCAGTCTCCGCGTGATCCCTCGCAGTTCTCTGTGTAGACAGCGTTCCCGCTCGCGCGTACGTTCTTCTAAGTGAGCCTCAGCCAAGTGCCTCTTCTTCCTCCGCGCGCCCCGCGTACCCGATCGCGTCGATTGATGACACGTTTTGGTCGGGTGGTCCTCGGCGTGGCGGCGTTGGCACAGCTCTTCGGAGTAGCCGCCGGGCCGCTCGATCACTGGCGCCAGAGTTCGCGCCTCGGACCGCACGTCGAGGAATCCGGCGGATCGCTCGGTCACTATGTCCACGACGAAGCGCGCTGTGTGGCGTGCTCACTGGCCAGCTTTGCAGCAACGCCACCGCGGCGTGACGTCGCGCCTCCCGGTACCGACCGCGCTGGAGTGCTTCGCAGTACCAGCGTGCGAGCACCGTCGTTTGCCGTACTTCGCACCCAATCCGCCCCGCGTGCCCCGCCGTCTCCCCGCCGACTCAGCATCGGCCTCGGAGTGACCGCCGGATAGCGTGTATGTCGCGCCATCGCGCGCGCCCGATGCCCAAACCTTGTGTCGTTGACTCCGCGTCGTCGCCGTGACCGCGCTGAGACTCACCACTCTCCAACACACAGCGCCATGCGCATCCTTTGTATCAGGGCTGCCGCCGCCTGCATCGCGACCGCGTCCATCGCGGGCGCCTGCATCGCGCGCACAGCCGCCGCACAGCAGCCGCCGGACAGTACCGCACGACGTACCCAGCGCGCTCTCGATTCCCTCGCCGCTGCGGTCGTCGAACTACAAGCACGCGTGGACAGCCTGACGCGCGGACGTATTGGGACCGCCACGCCAGCCGCGTCGCCCAACGTCGCCAGTGGGTCGTACATGAATCTGAGTTTCGACGGACTCGGCGACATCGGCTGGTCGACCGCGCGCAACATTCGCTCCATCCAGCGCGGTGATCATGACCCACGCGTGCGCGGCTTCACCATTCCCAACGCCGAAGTCGCCCTCGACGGCACCATCGATCCGTATTTCAAAGGCTTCTCCAACATTGTGCTCAAGTTGGACGAAAACGGCGAGACGACGGTGGAGCTGGAAGAGATGTATCTGCTTAGTACGTCGTTGCCACACAACCTGCAGCTCAAGGCCGGACAGTTCTTCACCGAGTTCGGCAGACAGAACCCGCAGCATCCGCACGCGTGGGCGTTTGTCGATCAGCCGTTGGTGCTCAATCGCATGTTCGGCGGTGAAGGGCTGCGCAGTCAAGGGGCGCGGCTCTCGTGGTTGTTGCCAACGCGATTTTACGCCGAAGCGATGCTCACCGTGGCCAACAGCGCTGGCGGCACGGCGCACAGTTTTCGCTCCGAAGCGTCGTCCGTGATTCATGGTGGCGTGCCCATCGAGCGGGGCGTGAACAGCGTGCGCGACCTGTTGATTGCACCACGACTGTCGTCGTCCTTTGACCCGACGGCGACGCAAACCGTGCTGGTTGGCGCATCGGCCGCGTTTGGCCCAAACAATTCAGGGCCGCGCACCAACACCAGAATTGTTGGCGCCGATGTCTTCTGGAAATGGAAGGCGGCCAACGCGCGCCAAGGATTTCCGTTCGTGTCGCTGCAGACGGAGGCACTTGCGCGAGTGTACGACGCCGCGCCGCGCACGTCAGCGTCCGACGAAACGGTTGCGCTTCCCGGCAGCACGCTGCGCGATCGCGGCGTCTACACGCAGCTCTTGTGGGGCATTCGGCCGATGCTCGTGGTTGGGTTGCGCGCTGACTATGCGAATGGCGATGAGGTCGGACTCACCTCACTCCCATACCCCGATCGCACGCGTGTGTCGCCCAACGTGACGCTGTATCCCAGCGAATACTCGAAACTTCGCCTGCAGTACAACTACGGACGGCGACCCGGACTCGGAGGTCACCACTCGATCTGGGTGCAGTACGAGTTCCTACTCGGCTCACACTCGGCACACAAATTCTAATACCACCTGCCTGATGAAACCCATGTTGTTGTTGCAGTTGGCCTCCGCCGTCTTCGTGGCCTCGTCGAGCACACGCGCCGTCGCGCCGAGTCCTCGCGTGGTTGCCAAGGTGAACGTGGTCGCCACCACACCAGATCTCGCCTCTATCGCGGCCGCCATTGGTGGGGAAGCGGTGGAAGTCAAAGCACTCGCCAAACCGACCGAAGATCCACACTTCGTGGATGCCAAACCGAGTCATATCGTTACGCTCAATCGCGCCGATATCCTGGTGGAAGGTGGTGCGGATCTGGAGATCGGGTGGTTGCCGCCACTGCTCGAAAGCGCGCGGAACTCCAGAATCGCGATTGGTGCGGCGGGCCGAGTGGTGGCGTCGCAGGGCATTCGCATGCTCGAAGTGCCGTCCACGCTCGATCGTGCGGCCGGCGACGTGCACGCCAAAGGTAATCCGCACTTCTTGCTCGACCCGATCAACGTCAAAATCATTGCGGCCAATATCGCCGATCATCTCGCGCTGGTGCGTCCGGCGTCGGCGGAATTGTTCAAGCGCAACCTGACAGCGTTCAACGGGATGCTGGACACGCACTATGCCGACTGGCAGAAGCAGCTCGCGCCATTCAACGGGGCAAAGATCGTCACCTACCATCGCGACTTCGTCTACCTCGCCGCCCGGTTCAATCTCAATGTGGTGGCAACACTGGAGGCCAAGCCCGGCATCGCGCCATCGCCCGCGCAGTTGGCGCAGGTGATCGCCACCATGCGCACGTCAAAGGCGCGCGTCATCTTCGTGCAGCCGTTTCAGAACCGGAAAACGGCCGAAACGGTCGCTCGACAAACTGACGCGCTCGTGCTCGACATGGCACAACAACCCGGGGCACTCAACGGCACCGATACCTATCTGCAGATGATGGACTATATGGTGAACACCGTCGCCGCAGCACTGCAGGCCAAGCGGTGAGTCCAGTCGACATGGGCGTCGTGTGGCAAGTCATGCGATGGCCGCTTGCCGCCTGCCTGCTGCTTCCGCCGCTGCTCGTATATCTCGGACTCCACGTCGTGAAGCGCGAAGTCATTTTTGTCGATCTTGCACTCGCACAAGTCGCCACGCTGGGCACCTGCGTCGCGCTGCTCATGGGGTATGACTTTCACGATCGCATCTCATTCTGGATCTCGCTCGGCGTCACCTTCGCTGCGGCTGCGTTGTTCAGCTGGTCGCGCACGAACAACAAACGCCCAGTGCCACAGGAAGCGATTATCGGCATCACGTTTGTCGTCGCCGCTGCGGGAGTCATCCTCATGCTCAGTCAAGTGGCCGGCGGCAAGGAAGAGCTCGAACATCTGCTGACCGGCGATATCCTCAACGTGACCGGACTGGACGTCTTGCAACGTGCGGCCGTCTTTGTCGCGCTGGCCGCGTTCTTCGCCACGTTCCACCATCGGTTTGCACTGATTTCATCCGACCCCGAGCAGGCGTTTGCCGGTGGCATGCGCGTGCGGCTGTGGGATTTCCTGTTCTACGCCGGGTTCGCTATTGTTGTCGTCAGTTTTGTCCGCGTGGCGGGCGTGTTGCTCACCTTTGCCTATCTCATTGTGCCTGCGGTGTGCGCGGTCATGCTCGCGCAACGATGGGCAACGCGACTGGCGATCGGTTGGGTGATCGCGACAGCATCGAGTCTCATCGGACTGTTCGCGTCCTACACGCTGGATCTGCCAACCGGTGCCGCGATTGTCTGCGCGTCAGGCCTCTTGCTGGTGGTCGTCAGCGTCATCGTGTCCTTCCGCAAAGTATAGTCTGAACGGAGTCGAGTTCGATGACCGTTCAAATGATGTCGGTGGCAGGAAATCGGTACGAGTGTTCGGGGTCAACGCGTGTATTCTCGGCATATGTTCTCTTGCCGACAACGCCGAGCCGAGCGTACGATATGGGCATGCCCCTACAAGGCACTGAGTGGACCCTCGAGATGGTGCATGCGCTCCCAGATGATGGGAATCGCTATGAACTCATCGACGGGGAGCTGTACGTGACCTCCGCGCCGGCATTCGTGCACCAGCGTGCGCTGGCGCGATTGTATCGTCTGCTGGCACCATATGCGGAGGCCATTGGCATCGATCTGCTGTTCGCACCGGCTGCCGTCACATTCTCCAAGCGGCGTGAACTGCAGCCGGACCTGTTCGCGATACCACGAAAAGCGGATGGTCGCTTGGCCGAGAAATTCGCGGATGTGGGGCGACTACTGCTGGCGGTTGAAATACTGTCGCCGAGCACAATGCGTACGGACCGCAAGATCAAACGGCCGGTGTATCAGCAGGAAAGCGTGCCCGAATACTGGATCACCAACACGTCAGCGCGCACCATCGAACGCTGGACGCCGACCGCACCGATGTCAGAAATTCTGACCACCGCGATGACGTGGCAACCGCTGCCAACGCACGCGGCGCTGCACCTCGACGTCGAACAATATTTTCGAAACGTATATGACGAATAGCGCGAGTCGCTAGGATGACGCCGGAGCTCGACGCTCGCTTCTGAAGCACCCAGCGCGCAGTTCTCAGCGAATGTACGCGCCGTGA
>JAYSVL010000360.1:0-1705 GCA_043718595.1 Gemmatimonadaceae bacterium | reverse complement strand
GCACGCGACCGACTTGCATGGTCCAGACACGAATCTTCACGTCGCGGCCAAACGTGTTGACAGTCGCCAGATGACTCGCGCCGTTGGGTCCAGGCACTGTGGTGAGCGGCACGGACGACAGCGCGAATCGATCGTCGGAGTCTTCCTGCCAACCATCAGGGCGAATACGCTGGTCGAAATATCCGTTGCGATACATCAGGCCAACGGCGACGATCGGCACGCCGAGATCGGACGCAGTCTTCAGATGATCGCCGGCGAGCACGCCAAGTCCACCGGAGTAAATCGGCACCGAGCTATGGATGCCAAATTCGGCGCAGAAGTACGCGACCGGTTGCCCACGCAATTCCGGAAAGGTGCGTGCGTACCACGTGTGTTCGTCCGAGCGCTCCGTTGCCAGCCATTGCAATGCACGATCGTAGCGTGCACAGAACGCAGGATCTTGCGCCAGCGCCGCCAATCGCTCCGGCGATGCCTGCTGCAGCAGCACAATCGGGTTGTGGCGCAGGAGCGCCCACAAAGTCTCGTCAATCTCGCGAAAGAGCGCCCGCGCGTCACGGTTCCAGCTCCACGCGAGGTTGTTCGCGATCAGCGTCAATCCGGAGAGACGGTCGGGAAGCTTCGACGTCGAAATGGTGGGCGAGCTGACTGGTGTTGTCGAGGACGTGGGCGTAGCGAGTGCGGTCATAAGAGAAGTATCGGGGGCAACGCGCGGTCGCAGCATCGCGCGCGACCAGCAAGGGAGTAAGGTAGGTAGGCGACGGCCAAGTGTGGACAGGCGGTTGGAACGTAACTAACCTGCGTCACGCGGTCTGCTCTCTGACGGCTGCGCCCTCGCTTTCGTCATCAATGCCACCGCGACTGCATCCCGTCGAAGTTTTCAAGTTTGGTGGTGCGTCGCTCGCTGATGCCGCCGCAGTGCGTGGCGCGATCGACAACATCGTGGCGCCACGGCGCTTCCGATTCGTCGTCGTCGTATCGGCACTCGCCAATGTGAACGACGCACTCCTCGCCGTCTCCGCAACCGGGGCGGCTGGTGTGCTCAACGGCCTGTTGCAATTGGCACCCCGGTGAGCACGTCGCGCGGAGTTGTGGCTTTTGCGCCGGGAAGCATTGGGAATCTCGGTCCGGGACTCGACGTGCTGGGATGCGCGGTCACGGGCGCAGGTGATGAAGTGCATGCATGGTGGAGCGATGCGCCCGGCGTCACCATTGTCGAGGCGGGTCACGCTGAGCTCTCCGCCGATCCGAAACGCCATGCCTGTGCGATTGCGGCGCGTGCTGTCCTCGCGTGCGCACCTCACTTGACACGAGGCGTCGCGCTGTCCGTGCGCAAAGGCTTGCCATTGTCTGCGGGGCAGGGTGGTAGTGGCGCATCCGCCGTCGCTGCGGCCGTGGCGGTCAATCAGCTGATCATGCTTGATGGTGGAGATGCACTGGATCATGGCGGATTGCTCAGCGCGAGTCTTGTGGCGGAAGCACAAGTCGCGGGACGACACCTCGATAATTTGGCAGCGTCACTGCTTGGCGGAGTGATTTGCGTGCGTGGAGTCGATCCACCAGACGTGTCGAAGGTGCCGGTCAACGCGTCGTTGTGGTTTGCATTGGCGCACCCAGACGTTCGCGTGCGCACGGCCGACGCGCGTGCGGTACTGCCCGCATCGTACACCCGCGAGACGCTGATCGCGCAGCTGGCGAGCGTGGCGTC
>JAYSVL010000359.1:0-4867 GCA_043718595.1 Gemmatimonadaceae bacterium | reverse complement strand
CATTGCGACGTGCGTCACATTGCGCAGTCGGCATTGTGACCGGCGACACATCTCCGCCCAGCGCGCCCGTCCACCTTCCCTGACACAGTCGCACGCACAACACGGTACCACGCCGAAGTGGTTGCCACCGCGCCACATGCGCACGAGCGACAGTAAGCGGGTTCTCTCAGGGGCGCCAATCCATGAACAACACCGCACTGCATCACCCAATCGATCGCTTCGCGATAGATCCGTACGCGATCGCGCCGGTCGCCAACACGAATCGCGGATACTCGCCCACAACGCAGCTACGCCACGCGGTGCTCGCGCGCGCGACGTTGGTGCTTGCGCGCCTGCAGCGGGTCAACACTCAGTTCATTGCGGCAATTCCAGCGACGCTGCTCGATCGTATGCAGACTGGTGTGCGCGAATGGACCGACGACGAGTCGGCGCGCTACGGCGACGAACGTGTGATCGATCCGCTCCTGTCATCGGCCGTTCGATTGGCGTCGCCCAACCGGTTGAACATCGGTCGGAGCTGGTAGCGCGGCCAGCGCGAACGTGCGGCCCAGCGCGCCCAGCATCCGGGGCGTGCGCGGCGAGATTTGCACGGCACGCTGAAACGCGGCGATCGCTTCCTCAAAGTCGCCACGCTGCTCCTGAATGCAGCCAAGTGTGAAGTAGGTCGGCGCGAAATGTGGATTCAACGCAATCGTATGGTCGCACTGGGCAAGCGCGGCATCGAACTCTCGTCGATACATGGAAACCGCGCGGAGCGACGCAAACGCTACGGGAAAGACGTTGCGACCGGCACGATGCGTCGCTCCTCCAGCCACGACAGACGAAATTGCACCACCGTCGCCAGGAGGTTGATTGTGCCCATAGTGATGAACAGCGCCTGAAAGGAGATGAACTTTGCAATCAAGCCGCCAATGAGAATGGCAACGCCCGAAATGAACTGCGAATGACCCGTCGCAATACCCCACGCGAAGGTGTCGTCCTTCTCGCTCAGTTGCGAGGCGAAAAACGCGTCCCACGATGGTGTCGAAATCGCCTCGGCGATACCGAGGCCAACTTGCACGAGCAGCAGGTGTGTCGTGTCGTGGACGAGTAGATAGCTGAAGGTAAAGACGGTGTTCACTGCGTACCCGATCGCGATGACGCGGAACTTCCACCGCGAACGATTCACCAGTCGACCGACAATCGGATAGGCGATCCCACAGACAATCAGATACACGGCCCACGCGGTCGTGATGTCGAGCATGTCGCCGCCGACGCGTTCGGTGAACACGGCGAACAGTGGCCCCAGCAAACCCTCGCTGAAGTACCACAGGCTGGACGCGAGCAGTAGCAGTCGGGTGGCGCTGTTCATAGCGAGTTCCTCTGCTCGTTCGACGATTGAGCGCAGGCAACGTTAGTGAGCGCCGCAAATCAGTCGGACGTGTCACCCTCGGGGTCAGCCGCGACCCGGCACGCGTCAAAACGGATCACGGCGCGCTGGCGCGATTCGCTTGAATGGCGGCGAGCAGAAATGCGCCAGCGGCTGCGGCCCACACGGAATACGACAGCGCCGGTTCCGCGCCAAGCGCGAGCGTCATTGCGAGGGCAAACAGGCAAAGCAGCACACCACTGGCGACCGCGACTTCGCGAAGGCGAACACCCACCAACAAGCCAATTGCCAGCACCACTTCGAGTATCGTAGCCGCCCATCCTGCAGCAACGACAGCACCGTGTGGCAAATACGAGAGCAGTTGGCCCGTGTACGCGAGGTACGCGTCGAACCCGCCCCACGCAACATTGGGCGCACCCGCTGCGCCCCAGAGGCCAAAGCGATCGGCAACGGCAGAGAGAAACCCGGCCGCCAGCGACACGCGCATGAAGATCGAGGCCAGCGCTGTCGTTCGCATGTGATTCATCATCGTCTCTCTGTTATCGTGATCTGTCTGCGCGCGCCTTCGGCCCCCTGCGAACCGCGCCATCAGGCGGCGTCAAATCGGTCCGTCGGCAGGAGCACTATAGCTATGCTGTGCGATCCAGCAACCGCGACGCGGCCTGTTCCAGTAAGACGGCGGCACCAACGCCAAGTGCGTACGAGAGCAGGTCGCGCGGGTCGAAGCCGCTGCCGAGCACGAGGTGGCCAAGCGTCGTCGCGCGTACGTGGTCGAGGACCGGTGTGTGAAGCAGCTGACTGAGTTCCACGACGACGCACACACCAAGTGCCGTGAGACTCCGCGGCCACACGCGGATCGTGGGCGCCAATGCGGCAACCCACCAGCACATCATCATGGCCCAGAGCGCATCGCCGAGCATGTCCTGCGCGACTGAGCCAAGCGCACCAGGCGAGCGATGCACGAAGAGTCCGAGCGCGATGGTAAGGATCGCGAGTACAATATAAGGAGTGCGGGAGCGACGCTTCACACAACGTCTGATTTCACACGGTCTCGCGATGGCATCTCGTCAGCGTGCCGAGGCGCTGCACTGCGCATCGCTAGTTCAGTCTCTGCGCGCGTAGCGGCGACCGGGCACCAGTCCGCACGCATTCGCGCCGACACCACGAAACCTCACCGGTACAGTCATACCGCACGGCAGCGCGTTGTACGCCGGCGGGAGATTGGGTCCGCAGCGCTGCACGTCAAAGTGCAAATGAGGGCCGCCGGTTTGTCCGGTGTTGCCACTGAGCGCAATGCGTTGTCCTTGCCGCACAGTAGTACCCACGGTGACCAGCGCACCACCTTTCGTTAGATGGATGTACCGCGCGACCGTGCTGTCGGCGTGTCGCACCATCACGTAATTCTCTTCGAGGTCGCGGTCGTTGCCGTCAACGAACGTATCGCGCGCGGCAACAACCGTACCGGCGCGCACGGCGACAAGTGGCGTGCCGATCGGCAAGGCAAAATCAATCGCGTACAGACCAACGCCACCGTTGCCTTTCGTGAAATGACTGGTGGTTCGCCAGACGAGGCTCGTCGTACCGCGTTCAAAGGGCAGGATATAAGCCGACGAATCGGTTGCCGCGAATGCGGCGCGTTGCACGACTGGACCGGTAGGATCCGGTCGACAGGTGCGTTCCGTGCGCTGGGGCTCCTGCGCCGCCGACACGTGCGCGCGCAACGCGGCGACGATGAACGTGATAAGCAGTGATCGCATCGGGGGCATCGTGCTCTCTCCACGGCAACAGGTTCGCGAATGACAGCTACTCGCGCGGATCCGCCTGACACACGGCGGCATTGGCGTCGGTCAAGCAACGTCGCGGCCACGTTGGTACACGCAACGCGTAGAATGCCTCACCGCTGAAGCCCGCGCAGCTTGCATCGCGCGACGCTGGGCCGTCCTTTGGCACCAGCGACTTCCCCTCGGGGAACGCGCATGCCCCGGTGACTTTACCAGGATCACCACGTGTGTCGTGCGCGGCAGCGATCGCGAGCTTTCCGCTCTTAAAGTACAACGTGGCGAAACGGCGAAGCTTCACGCCGTCAACAATCCACAACACTTTGCACCCGGTGAAGGTGTCGGTGAGCGCGTCGTTGCGCGGAAATACCATCACAAAGCCGCCCGGCGTCGCCACAATGCCCGCCTGCTCAGGTGCATCACTCAGCGCACAATGGGTCGCCTGCGCCGGAACCAGATCGGACAGGGTTTGCGCACGGGCCGCGGTCGGGATGCACACGCACAGGATAAGTGCGCCAACTCGAATCGATGTATACATGGCTGGGGTCGTTCGTCCCTGGATTCGCGCTGGCGCTGTGAGACCTGCTCGTCGCGCCCGCAGCCTACAGACGGTATGTTAGCCGCTGCGCCAGACAAAGGCACTCCGCAGTGACCACCTCACCCACGCTGCCTGAGAAGATCGATGAGACCCGATCCACCTACTGAGACGATGCTTCGGGACCTCGCTTCTACGACTCCATCCAAGGCCACATCGCATGACAGCGCGGTCGGGATCAGTGTCTCGCGCAAAGATGGGATAGCCAAAGCCACCGGGGCCGCGCTCTATGCCGACGACCTCGCGTTTCCGGGCATGCTCTACGGGCGCACGGTGCGGTCCACGATTTCGTGCGGGCGCCTGCGATCAATCGCACTCGCCTTCAACCCCAACGCCTTTACGGTCGTCGACTATCACGACATTCCACATCGCAACGTCGTCGCCCTCATTGCGGATGATCAACCGTATCTCGTGGAACACGAAATACGGCACGCGGCTGAACCCATCCTCTTGCTGGCGCACGAGAATCGAGAAACACTGCGCGCTGCACAGGTCGACATTGCGTACGACAGGGATACGCCGGTGTATGACCCAGAAATGTCGCCGCAGGTGTTTAAGTCGATCACGATTGCCAAGGGTGATGTGGAGCGCGCACTCGCCACCGCCGACGTGGTGGTCGAGGGCACCTACCGCACCGGGCATCAGGAGCATCTATACATTGAGCCCAACGGTGTGGTCGCCGTGCCCGAAGACGGTGGTGTTGCCGTGTACGGATCAATCCAGTGTCCGTTCTACGTACTCAAGGCACTCAAGAGTTTGCTCGGCGCTGACACGCACATTCGTGTTGTGCAAACCGAGACCGGCGGCGGTTTTGGCGGCAAGGAAGAATATCCGTCTATACTGGCGGGACACGCGGCACTGTTGACGCTAAAATCCGGTCGGCCAGTAAAGATGATCTACGATCGGGTCGAGGACATGCTCGCGACCACGAAACGTCATCCGTCAATCGTGCGCCATCGCACTGGGCTCAAGCGCGATGGGCACATCGTGGCGATGGACGTCGATGTGCTCATGGACGGCGGTGCATATCTCACGCTGAGTCCAGTCGTGCTGTCGCGCGGCTGCATTCATGCCGCTGGTGCATATCGCTGCGACAACACGCGGATCAATGGACGCGCGGTGTTT
>JAYSVL010000358.1:0-4884 GCA_043718595.1 Gemmatimonadaceae bacterium | reverse complement strand
GCCGACAGCGTTCGTGTCACGCTTCCCGCAGGCGAACGCGACACCCTGCGCGTCGCCGTCTTCTACCACGGATTGCCGACCGATGGGCTGATCACGCGACGCGACAGCGCGGGCGGTTGGACATCATTTGGCGACAACTTTCCCGATCGAGCCCGCCAATGGCTGGCCACGGTGGATCATCCATCGGACAAGGCAACGGTCGATTGGATTGTGCGCGCACCGGCATCACATCGGGTGATTGCCAACGGAGAGTTGGTTGAGGAAACGCCGGAACCGGCGGCGCGTGGTGGTCACATGGTACGCACGCATTGGCGGTCGACGCGACCGTTGTACACCGGTGTGATGGTGATCGGCGTGGCACCGTTTGCCGTGCAGGCGCTCGGCGTAGCGACATGTACGCGCAGCGCCACGTCTTCGTGTCCACCGCAGACGGTGTGGACGACCACACCTCGAGCAGGCGTGACCGGCGAGATCCTGCCCGGCGAATTTGCCATGGCGGGGGAGATCGTCGCGCTATTCGAAGCATTGGTTGGTCCATTCCCCTACGAAAAATTGGCGCACGTGGCGTCGTCCACGAGGTACGGAGGCATGGAAAATGCCGCCGCAATTTTCTACGCCGAGAATCTGTTTCGACCGGGATCACCCGGCGAATCATTGATTGCACACGAGACAGCACACCAATGGTTCGGTGATGCGGTGACGGTGCGTGAATGGCCACACATCTGGCTGTCGGAGGGATTTGCCACGTACTTCGCGGCGCGATGGACCGAGCATGCGCACGGCGACAGCGCATTTCGGCGGGACCTGCGCAACATGCGCGCGACTGTCCTGGCGTCGAACATTGTATGGGAGAAACCTGTCGTGGACGAGGCGCTTGATGACGTGTCGCGCGTGCTCAACTCCAACGTCTACCAGAAGGCAGGATTTGTCCTCTACATGTTGCGTCGAGAAATCGGCGACTCGGCGTTCAATCGCGCGATCCGCACGTACTACGCGCAACATCGCGATGCGAACGCCATCACTGCCGACGTGCAACGCGCGTTTGAGCGCGCCGCCGGGCGATCGCTGTCGTGGTTCTTCGCGCAGTGGATGGACCGCCCGGGCTACGCCGAGCTCGATGTTTCATGGCACTGGGACGCAAAACGGCAACGGGTGACGCTCGACATTGCGCAAGGATCGCGCGTGCCGCCGTACCGACTCGCGCTGACGGTCGATGTGACCGACTCGCGGGGCGTGAAGAGGCGGGTGCGCATTCAGGTTCCAGCCGGGGCGACAACGCGGCGCACGTTGCCGCTTCGAGTCATCGACAAACCATCAACGGTTGCGTTCGATGCGGATGTTTCCCTTCTGGGCACAATCCTGGTGACACCACCGCCACAATGACGGCGGGCACGTCGCCTCACTACAAGGTGACGTGCCCGACTGTGACCAGACGCTTGGTTAGTTGCGCCTGAGATCGGCCCGCGCGCGTGACAACCGAACAGTAAGACCACCTGGGCCTTTACTGAGGATCATCAGTCTCGCACTCGAGACACAACTGAGCGACCAGTCGGTTAAGCCGACGGGCGATTGCGCCGACGCACCGCTGCCCCAAGTCCAAGCAGTCCTGCGGCCATCAGCAGCACCGTTCCCGGTTCCGGCGCCAACACCAAGTTGCCTCGGATTTCGCCGCCGGGAAACGATGAGTTGTGAATATTCGTGTACGCTTGACCGGAATTGAGACCGTTGATCAATGTTGCGCGTGCGCTCGCCACGGTGTTACCGCCTGCACCGCTGAAATACCCTGCCGAATACGTCGCCTGGACGCCAAGGTCAAACGAGCTGCTGAACGTGCCCGACAAGACCGACGGCACCCCGGAAAACCCAATGGCGACGGAAGCGTTTGATCCCGGGGCAGTGCAACAGTGGATGTGTGCTTGCGTGGGCGAGGGCGCGGCGGTGAGGCCGCTCCAGCTCATGAATACTGTCAACGTGTTGGCACTAAGTGAAACCACAGAAAATCCCGACGCCGTCGACGCGTTAACCGGGCTTTCATTGAGTCCACTCATGAGTGCGGTCCAAGTTTGCGCCTGCGACACGATGGGAAGGAGCAGTGAAACGGCGAGTGTACCGGCGAACCGATGGAGTCGCTTACTGGTGAACTGACGAGACATGGTGTTCCTCTTGAGGGGAGTGGAAGGATGACTGCGACGCACCCTAGACGTGATAGGCTACGATCTTATTCCGCACCACTCAAGCGACCTGGAGCATGCCTCGCGAACTATCCTGCGAACTATCCTACAGAATTGTCAGTACCTATTCAGTACCTATAAAGATTGTCAGTGGAGGCTCCGCGCCGCGAGCAACACGCACAGTCACGGACAGCTGCCCAACGTGTCGCATCGCGTGCTCCGCACCGTGTACCAGGCATCCAATCACCGTCGACGGCAGTTGCGCTCGCCCAACGCCACGCCATTCACCAAGCACTTCCGGGTCGATGGTGCGCAACTCGTCAACCGCTGCATCGACACGCTCAGAGAGCGCCTGTAGCACGTCAGGAACGTCGGCCATGGCCACGGGATCCCGCTCGACGCGGAGTGCAGCAAACTGCGCATCAGTGAGCGTGCGTCCGTCGGCATACGTGAACAGGCGGTCGATCACGCCGGTGATGTGTCGCACATGAAATGCCGCGGATGCCACTCCTGCGGGACGTGCGTTCCACTCGGCGTCGCTCAGGCCATTCACCATCTCGAGCACGCTCTCACGCACCTGCAGCAAGATGTGCGCGACGGGTTGTAGGACGCTCGGCACACCAGCAACCGGACCACGTTGCCACCACTCCGTCTCAGCCATCTTGTACGATTCCGTGTCAGTTAACGAAGTCGCTTCAGTTCAATCTCGGACATGATGAATCCGAACCCGGGCCAGCCGCCGGACGCGACAGCACGCTGAAACGCCGCCTTCGCTTTCACCGTGTCTCGATGTACGAGATACCAGTTGCCGAGTCCGTAGTTGAGCGTAGCGATCTGCACATCGGCGGTATCAGACGCCGTGAAAAGTGTCTGCGGCGTGACCGCGTTGCGATAGAGTCGCAGTCGCGAAACATAGGCGTAGCCGGGCGGGGCAGGAAGCGAGTCGGGACGCCGTGCGAGCATTGCTTTCGCCTCAGCAGCGCGCCCAGCACGCGAGAGTGACATCCAGAGCCAGTCCGTGCTGCCCGCGCGCTCACCGCCGTCTGGAGCGAGCGGCTGCGCCTTGGCAAACATGCGAGCCGCCTCGGCGAACTCACCGCGCGCAAATCGCAGCACACCGAGATGAAAGAGGATGCCGTAGTTCGTGCTGTCGAGCTGGTAGCCGCGCGTAAGGTCAGCAAGGGCACGATCGAACTCGCGCACCGAGATGTTCCGGTGCCCGCGCCAACGGTAGAGCATCGCATCATTCGGCGCGATCGCCAGCCCTTGGGAGAACGTGGCGATCGCTTCGCGAAACTGGCGCGCGCCAGATTGCGCAACACCGAGCGCAATAATGCGCTGCACATTGCGCGGATCTGCGTCGCGCGCAGCGCGTGCCCGAGCGACAGGTCCGGTGTCCGCTTGCGAGCGATACTCAACGCCAGCCGGTGATCGATACTGCACCGACTGTGCGTCGACCCGCACGAACGCAGAAGCAGTGCAGAGCGCAACCATCAACACTCGTGCTCGCGCAAACATGAACTGTGGCATCGAGTCTACTCCCATGTGTCGTACACTGGCTCGTACATCGCGGCGGCAACGGCTGCTGCAATGTCCGCAGGTTCCGGCACCCGCGCCAGTCCACGCATGAACGCCACCGTCGCGACTTCAATGGCGATCGCCACCGACACTTCACGAATCCGGCTCAGTTCTGGATAGATGCGGCCCATCGCCAGATCTTCCACCTTCACGTGACCCGCCAGCGCCTTCGCTGCCACGGCAAACATCTCGTCTGTCACGCGCGAAGCCTCGCTCACCAATACGCCAAGCCCGACGCCGGGGAAGATGTACGCATTGTTCCCCTGGCCAGGCACATAGAGCCGCCCGCCGAATGTGACCGGCGCGAATGGGCTCCCGCTGGCGTAGATCGCGCGGCCATTTGTGCCGACATACGCTTGTTCAGCGGTGCACTCTGCTTTCGACGTTGGGTTGGAGAGCGCGAGCACAATCGGTCGCTCGTTATGACGCGCCATCGCGGCGAGCACCTGCGGCGTAAACATGCCCGGTGTGCCCGACACCCCGATGATCGCGTGAGGTGCGAGCGCCTCGACGGCGCCGAGAAAGTCTGTAATGGGTGGGTGATCATGCGCGTAGCGACGCTTATGCTCAACGAGGTCGGTGCGCGACTGCACCACGAGGCCGCTTGAGTCAACAAACCAGCACTGACGACGCGCGACGTCTTCCGCTACACCAGACTCACGCAGAGCTTCGACGACAAGATCGCCGATACCAATCCCCGCCTCGCCCGCGCCGAGAAATAGCAAACGCATGTCGGTGAGGGCAACGCCAGTGAGGCGCGCCGCAGAGCCAAGGCCGGCCAAGGCCACCGCGGCAGTGCCCTGCATGTCATCGTTAAAGGTGCACACGCGATCGCGCCACCGTGCCAACAATCGAAACGCGTTGTGATTGCCGAAGTCTTCGAATTGCAGGCAGGCGCGCGGATAGCGGACTTGCACTGCTTCGACGAATTCATCGATCAGCGCGTCATACTCGGCGCCCCGCAATCGCGGTACGGCGCGACCGACATACGACGGATCAGCGAGGAGTGTCGCGTTGTCCGTTCCAACATCAATCGTGATCGGCAGGCACTGCGACGGCGGCATTCCCGCACACGCTGTATATAGGGTCAGCTTGCCGATGGGGATCCCCATCCCATTCGCGCCAAGGTCCCCCA
>JAYSVL010000357.1:0-4887 GCA_043718595.1 Gemmatimonadaceae bacterium | reverse complement strand
CCTCTCACGCAACTGCTCAATCGTCGCGCGCTGGCCGACCGGATCACGGCGGAGATGGAGCGTGCGTTGCGTTACGACTCCACGCTGGCCTTGTTGATGATCGACCTCGATCACTTCAAGCGCGTCAACGACACGCATGGTCATCTGGTGGGTGACGACGTGCTCCGCGACGTCGGTAAACTGTTGCTCGATACCATTCGCATCAGCGATATCGTGGCGCGCTACGGCGGCGAGGAATTTCTCGTGTTGTTGCCCGAAACGGACGACGCCGGCGCCGAGTCGTTCGCCGAGCGCATCCGGATCGCGGTGGAAGCGCACGATTTCACCAACGGCGGTGAGCATCCGCTTCTGCGCCTCACGTCGAGCATTGGCGTGGCGATGTTTCCGGCGGCGCGGATTGAGTCCGTTGAAGATCTGTTTGCGCGCGCCGACGCCGCCTTATACCGCGCCAAGGCCGACGGGCGTAATCGCGTCCGACTATAACGGCGCGATCGCGCCGGGGCTACCGGCCGCGCTGCTGCAGTTCCGTTTTTAGGCATCGATCTTGCACGACAGTGATGCCAGCGGCGGCGAGCTGTTCCGCCATCGCATCGTTGCGGATGCCGAGTTGCATCCAGACCACATCGGGTTTCGCGGCGAGAATCTCGTCGATGTGCTGTGCGACGTGCTCCGATCGTCTAAACAGGAGGATTGTGTCAGCGCGCGGTGTGATCGTCGCCAGCGTTCGATGCACCGAAACGCCGAGGATGTCAGTGATCGCTGGGTAGTACACGGGCACCGGAACGATCTCCAGTCCGGCGGCCTGCATGTACGCGGGCACATAGTATGCCGCACCGCCGACATCTTCGGGTTTGATGCCAATCACGGCGATGCGTCGCAGTCGCGAGAGCACCTGCGAGATATCACGCGCGCCGACAGCCAATCGCGCTCGCCACGGTTCTTCTGCGTTCGTTAGTTTCTCCCACACCGTCCGTACCCTCCCCCGGAGTTCGTTGATGCGAATGCTTGTTCTCGGCGCGGGTTTGCAGGGGTCCGCCTGCGCGTTCGACCTGCTCAACACGCCAGCGGTTGAGCGCGTGCTGTTGGCCGACGTGCGTGTAGACGCCGTGGCGCCGTTTCTGCAGCCGTTTATTGGTGGCAGACTGTCGTCGGTGGCGCTCGACGTGCGCGACGTCGATGCCGTGCGCGCAGTCTACGCGCAGTGCGACGCCGTCTGCAGTGCCATTCCGTATTATCTCAACTTGCCGCTGGCGCGACTGGCGGTCGAATGCGGTGTGCACTTCACCGATCTCGGTGGTAACACGGCAATTGTGCGCGAGCAGCAAACCTTGCATGACGCCGCGCGCGCACGTGGCGTGAGCATAGTCCCGGACACCGGGCTGGCACCGGGTATGGTGAATATCATCGCGCAACACGGGATCACCCAGTTTAACGAGGTGGAGCGCGTCCAACTATTCGTTGGCGGCCTTCCACAGGTGCCAGAGCCGCCGCTCGGCTATCAGATCGCGTACTCCATTGAAGGTGTGGTGGATTACTACACGACGCCGTCGCTTGTCATTCGCGATGGCAAGCCCACGACGACTGCGGCACTGTCTGAGATTGAGCCCGTGCAGTTCGCGGATCCGCTCGGTGCGCTGGAAGCGTTTCACACAGCAGGTGGACTGTCAACGATGGTCTATCGATACGCCGGCCGTATTGCCAGCATGGAGTACAAGACACTTCGCTATCCGGGACACGCACGCATCATGGAAGCGGTGCGCGAGCTTGGGCTGCTCTCTACTGACGCGGTGGACGTCAAGGGACAACAAGTGGTGCCGCGTGATGTATTCGTCCGCGTCGCTGGGGAGAAGTTGCGCAAAGGCAAACCTGATCTCGTCGCGCTGCGCGTGGTGGTCACCGGCACGCGCGATGGCGTGCGTCGTACGCGTGCGTGGGAGGTGGTGGACTACTACGACGCTGCACGCGGCATCACGGCGATGATGCGCACCACTGGTTACACGCTGTCGATTACGAGTCAGCTACAGGTATCCGGTGCGATTATTTCAGGCGTACACACACCCGACGAATGCGTACCGGCGGAGCGCTATTTCGCGATGTTGGCCGAGCGCGGCATCACTGTGCGGGAGATCACGCCGGTCGCGTGACGTTTGCTGGTTACGTGCGAAATTCGCCAATCATGCCACGCACACGCAACGACGCTGTCTGCAGCAGCTCAGCCGTTGCCGACACTTCTTGCGCCGATGCTGACGTTTGCTCCGTGCTGGCGGCCACCTGTTCGGCGGCAGCGGCGTGACCTTCGGACGTATCACGCGCGCTGCTGAGTGAGCGTTGCACGGCACCAAGCGATGTGCGATTGGCCGCGACGGCGTTCGACACACGGGTCGCTGCGCCCTCCACCTGGCCAACGGCTGCTTCGATTTGGGAAAGCGCGGTTGACACACCGGCGGCGACAAATTCAACGTCCTTGAGTCGGTTGGCGCCGGACTCCACCGAGCTTGATGCGCTGGCGATGCGCGCCCGAATGCGTTTCACATTTTCCGTCACTTCGTTGGCCGCATTCGCACTCTGTTCCGCCAAGGTACGCACCTCTTGCGCGACGACGGCAAACCCGCGTCCCGCACTACCTGCGCGCGCGGCTTCGATCGCCGCGTTCAGGGCGAGCAGGTTGGTTTGCGTCGCAATCTCGGAGATGACGCTGACAAAATCATCGATCACCGCGGTCGCGTCTCGCAGCGCCGTCATCTCCTGTCGAGAATCGAGCACCACTTCGTGCGCGCCGAGCAGCGTGTCAATCGCCACCTGCACCTGATCCCGCGTGCTGTTAGTCGTGCCGCGAATTTCGCGTCCGACGCGCTCGGTTTCCTCGGCCGCCTCACCGATCGTGGCACCCGCTTCCGCGAGTTGCATGACGGTATCACTGGCCGCATTGAGCGCCGAGAATTGCACCGAGGCGCTGTGCGACATGTCCATCACCGCGGTGGTGACGTGCTGCGATGATGCGGCGGCGGACGACGCGGAGACGCTGAGTTCACTGGCCGCCAGTGTGACTTGATCGGCTTCGTTTTGCACACGATTGAGCAACAGCCGCAATCGCTCACGGGCCTGCTGCAGCGCGGCGATCAACTCGGCGTACTCTTGGGCAACGCGCGGTCGCTGCAACACGCTGTCGGGCAGGCGCAGATCACCGGCACCAATGGCGGCCATCTCCTCGCGGAGCTGGGCGAGCGGTTCGGTGACGGCGCGCGACGTGCTGAGGCCAAAGAACGCGGCCACACCAAAGGCCAGGGCGACCAGAATCGCCAGCCAGATTTCGGCACGTCGCAGTCCGTCCCGCATGCCTTCGACAGATGCATCGGCCGCAACGCGCGCTTCACGACGCAGGGCTTGCAGTTCGAGATCGATCGCCTGAATGTCTTTGGCGCTCAGTTCGAGTACGCGCTGCGCCTCCGCCTCCTTCCCCGCAACCTGCAGCGCGTGCGTGGTGGCAATGCGGTCCTCGAGCTGCCCTTTGAGCTGACCGAGGTTGGCGAGACTCTGCCGTTCTGCAGCGCGGAGTGTCGGCAACGCCAGGGCCGCGCTCCGCAGTTGATCCGCCTGCTCAACGAGTGCGCGATAGAGTGTCTGGTCGGCGTCCGTGCGCGTGTTGAGAAACCGCAAACCGGCAACCAATTCTCGCAACACTGCCGTTGTCGCGCGCTCAGAGATTTCCGAGCGCTCGGCGAGCGCGCGGACCGTGGCACCGGCCTCCTCGTTGCTGCGGGTGAGGCCAAACCACCCCAGCAGTCCGCCGACAAGCAATAGGCCGACCGAGGTGCCGAAGCCCGCGATCAGTCGTGAGCGGATGGTGTGCAGCAGCATGAAACGACCGCAGATGGGAGGACTACGCAGGGAACAACCGGACGTCGGCGCACACTGTACAGACGATCCGTTGCATCGACCGCAATCAGGCGTCACATTCGTCAGCCCGAACTAAGCTGAACTCGGCGTGAGGCAAAAATGCGTTTGAGAGTTACGCTGATGCTCCCCGTCGCAAAAAGACGAAGGAAACCGCTCAAGTTTCCTTGCCAGCAACCGAATCGGTCACTTAGCATTCCCGATGCTCTCCCATCGAATGTTTTCCTGCGGCTCGCGCGAGCGCGCGAGCGGGAAAGCAGTCCCCTTCCAAGGAACCGGCATGGTTGGCACAACCCGCGCACGGCGGATGGCTTCCGTTGTGCTGCTAGGCGCTCTGGCGCTTGGGCTCGCGGCCTGCAACGAGCAGTACCCCAATTCGACGTTTAACCCCAATTCGGAATTCAACGCCGATATCGACAAACTGTGGGACACGCTGCTCCTCCTCGGCACGGTCGTGTTCGTGCTG
This sequence comes from Gemmatimonadaceae bacterium, assembly GCA_043718595.1. GTDB lineage: Bacteria > Gemmatimonadota > Gemmatimonadetes > Gemmatimonadales > Gemmatimonadaceae > Gemmatimonas. The sequence goes on along the minus strand of JAYSVL010000357.1, from coordinate 527 downwards.
GTCGAGATCGGGCTGGTGTACACGATTGTTCGGTACCGCCGGAAGCCAGGCGATGGGGTCCCGAAGCAGGTGCACGGCAACACGACGCTTGAAATCGCGTGGACGATCATCCCCGCTGTGATTCTCGTGTTTGTCGCCATCCCCACGGTGCGCACGATTTTCAAGACCCAGGCGAAGGCCGCGCCGGAAGCCCTGCAGGTGGAAGTGATCGGGCATCAGTGGTGGTGGGAGTTTCGGTATCCGCAGTACGGGGTCGTGACGGCCAATGAGCTGTACCTGCCAAACGGCCGGACGGCGAACTTTCAGTTGAAGACGTTTGACGTATTGCACTCCTTCTGGATTCCGCAGTTGGGTGGCAAACGCGATCTGGTCTCCAACCGCACCAACTATTTGTGGTTTACGCCCAATAAGGACTTGCCATCGTCCGCGTGGAACGGATTCTGCGCCGAGTTTTGCGGTGCGTCCCACGCGAACATGAAGTTCCGCGCGTACAACGTGACGCCGGACGAATTCGCCAAGTGGATCGC
>JAYSVL010000356.1:0-4891 GCA_043718595.1 Gemmatimonadaceae bacterium | reverse complement strand
TCGCGATGGCGGACAGGTCGGCAGTGTAGCGCGAGAACGAATTACGGTTTGCATCCTTGCCTCCCGTCTGTCCCGGTGGGCCCCATCCGGTGATGGTGCCTTCGTTGAACCGCGAAAAACGATAACTGTACCCCGAGGTCTGATCCACGCCGGTGACGGCGCGGGTCGAGAGCCAGGACCTCGCTTGCCATGTGGCCGTCGCGCTGGTAATCGTGCGCTGTTCGCGAACCGACTGCGACACACTGAAAATGTCGCCCATGAACTGCGCCGAGGTGCCGTTCGTGGCCGTCTTGAATCCCGGTGCGAAATAGCTCTGAAAGGACAAGCCGGCGAAAAATCCGCCGTCAAAGACGCTGTTCACGGTACGGTCCGAGTAGGCCGTCGCCACGGAAAGATCGGCCTTTTCGCCGAGCGGGAGCGAGAAGTTTCCGCGAAGCGACGTCTGGCGCAGTGTGTTGGGCTCGATTTGCTGGTTCGTCGGCGCCGCACCACGGAGCGTCGTCAGTCGGCTGATTTCCGACGCCGGCATTTGGTACGGTCCCGTCTCGTCTTCGCGTTCCGCCGAGACGAAGTACTTCACGAGACCCGTGCCACCCGCCACTTGCGCGCCGTAGAGGTAGCGCGGTTTGCTCGCAAACGGAGTGGTCTCTGGGTTCATCAATGGATTGAACGTCGTCAGACTGTCGCGCACGCAACGGCCGAGTGACTGATCCGCAATTCGGCACAACACCGCTGCTGTGCCGGGAACGCCGTTGGTCACGTTGCGGCCCCAAGCGCGATAGTTGGGGAAGAACTCTGCGGGCTGCTGGACCTGCCCCATTTCGGCATAGGTGTTCCACCGGGTTTGACCGGCCGAGCCGCGCTTGGTCTTGATCACTAGCACGCCGTTGGCCGCCGCACTGCCATACATCGCGGATGCCGACGGTCCCTTGATCACGTCCAGCGACTCGATGTCATCGGCGTTGAACGAAGAGAACCGATTCATCCGGAAGGTGTTGAAGTTGCCCGGTGTGGCCGAATTGTCTATACGGATACCATCGACGATGATCAGCGGCTCGTTCGACAACGAAAGGGAGCTGGTGCCGCGAATGCGGATCGAGCTGGTGGCGCCCGTCTGTCCAGACCCCTGAATGACTTGCAGTCCCGGCACACGCGCCTGCAGCATCTCGTTGACGCTGGTGACTGGAGCGCGCCCCGCGACCTCCGTGGCCTGAACGGTGCTCACGGCATTGCCAAACTCGCGTCGTGATTGGTCGCCGGTGGCGGTGGTGATCACGGCATCCAGCTGTGCAACCGATTTCTTCATCTTCACATTCACGGTGGCGTCGCCGCTTGCGGTCACCGACACGCTGACCGTCTGTGGCGCGTAGCCAATGCGTGCGAATCGGAGCGACTGCGAACCCGTGGGCACGCTTCGCACGACGAACGCGCCGTCGTTGTTGGTAATGGCGCCGACACGCGTTCCGGTCACGACGATCTGCACGCCAACCACTGGCGCACCACCCACTTCCTCAACCACGCGACCGCGAACAATTCCGTCGAGCGTCTGCGCAGCAATAGCCGACGGGCGCGCTCCAGCGACTACGAGCAGTGCGACAACGAGCGCCGTCCCTCGGCGCCGACATTCGGAAGTCGGTTTCAGGTGCGCCATCGGTTGCATTACCATGAAGAGGTGAGTCGCCGAGCACTGCGCCAGGATGTGGAAGCCTTACCGTACGGCGCGCGTCGACCATATGCAAGAGACACGTGCTCGCGTTGCAACTCCACGGCCACCCATGCTCGGCCGCCATCGCTCGACACGTCGGTGCCATTGAGCCCCACCGCGACAAGCCGCATGCCGCGCGTTGCCGGTACGAACTCGACGGCCGACCGAAATCCCGCAGGCGACGTCGCACTGTCCACCAGCGTCACACCACCGTCAGGCGTCAGTGCGAGGTTCCGGCCGCGGAGCGCCGGCTGTCGGTAGTCGCCTCCGGCAATCGCGCCGGGCTCGCGCGGCAATCCTGCAGTATACTCGACCGAGCCCGATCGAAATTCCTATCCGGAGACGCGCACGAGTAAACGCGATAGCTCGCACCCAGATCGAACGGCTGTGCTCCGCGACGATAATGCGTTCATGCGAGCCGGGGCAGGCGCATTTTCCACATGAGATTGTGCATGCCATCCGAAAGGGCGGACGCGTACACCGGTTACCGCGCCACAGTCACGCTGCGACCCGGTGACCTCGACAAAGGTCACCGGGCTTTCTATCTCCCTGCAGGCATATCGGTGCAGGATCGTAGCGACAGCCGATTAGCGCTGTACGGCTGAAGTCCTGTGCGTACCCTGAATCGCGCATGTGGGGTGCTGCGTCGTTGTGAAGATCACAAACAAGTTCGGATCATCAACCGTGTCCGGTGTCCCGTACAGCGCGGCCGCGAGTTCCGCACTGATGATGGTCGCGTCTTCCGGATCGATCCGTGGGGCGCGACCGTCTACCTCTTTTATCGCCACGAACATGCCGGGCGCGCGCGGGCCGCTTCCCCTCTGCACCCTGAAGCCCGTGAATATTTCGCCCGCCGGGTTGAAGATCGTGCCCTTGTATGCGACGCGAACGGACTCGTCGCCCAGGGCCGTTACCTTGAGCTGCAGGTGACCAAACGCGGACGACGGCCTGACGTTCGGGTCGTCGATGTTACACGGATCCCCAATGGCGCGAAGCTGGAAGTTGTAGACGCGAAGTTTCCCCTCGACCTCCCTGATGAACGCCGGACCGCTCAGCGACTGCAAATCGCCGGCAGCGGGATTTGTGCAGCCGACAAGGAACGTGGCGGCAACAAGCGAGGCTAACCTGATCGACGTCAGCCGGCTCGGAAGTCGCAACGCACACTGAGGATTTTTGTGGGAATGGTTCATGACATGGGACACGTTATGCTCCTTTGGTAGGGTGGTGATGATTTGCGCTCTGGTGCATGTTGGGAGCTGATCTGGCGTGAACCCTGCCGTCGCCACTGCAGCTTCCGTTTGGAGAGGCGAAGTTCGCACGAAAATCCGGACATTCCTTCGGAGGCACCGATGGACAGGCAGGGCGAGATCACGGCGCTACTGCACGGCGTGCGAAACGGCGAGGACAGTGCGATGGAGCGCCTCCTTCCGCTGGTCTACGACGACCTTCGCCGCATTGCGCACCGCCAGCTCGCGGGTGAGCGACAGGATCACACAGTCGGCACCACGGGCCTCGTTCACGAGGCGTACCTTCGACTGGTGGATCACCATGCCGAATGGGGAGACCGCGCGGCATTCTTCGGCGTCGCTGCCCGCGCGATGCGGCAGGTGCTGGTCGACTACGCACGTCGACATCGCGCGCTGAAGCGCAGCGGAGCATTACACCAGGTACCGCTCGATGACGCAATGCTCGTTGTCGAGGAGCGCGCGGATCTTCTCCTCGGCGTCGACGAGGCGCTGACGAGACTTGCCGCGTTGGACGCCCGACAAGGCCTCGTCGTGGAATGTCGCTTTTTTGGTGGCCTCACCGAAGACGAGACAGCAGAAGCGCTCGGCATTACCGCGCGCACGGTGCGGCGCGATTGGATCAAGGCCAAGGGCTGGTTGCACCAGGAACTCGGGTTGAACGCATGATCAACTTCGACGTCCAGGAGCACTTTCGTTGACGAATCCGTCGACGTCCCGGTGGCGCGAAATCGACCGCATCGTCGATAGCGCGCTCGACGTGGCACCCGAGCTGCGTGCGTCATACATCGAAACCGCCTGCGCTGGCGATAGTGGGCTGCTTGTCGATGTCGCACGCCTGCTTCGCTCGTGCGATGCGGCAGAATATTTCATGGAGCGCCCGGCGGCCGAGTATGCGGCCGAACTCGTTGCAGCGAGTACAACAACGCCGCAGCGCGTCGGTCCATACCGCGTGGTTGCTGAAGCCGGGCGCGGCGGTATGGGCGCGGTGTACCTGGCCGAGCGCGACGACGATCAGTATCAAGTTCGCGTCGCACTCAAGCTGGTGGCGCAAGGCATGAGCAGCGACGCGTCTGTCATTCGTCGGTTCGTCGAGGAGCGACAGATCCTCGCGTCCCTCGAGCATCCCAACATCGCGCGGTTGCTGGACGGTGGCGTCACGACCGATGGGTTGCCGTATTTCGCGATGGAGTACGTGCCTGGCACATCAATTGACCGCTATTGCGATGAGCACCGGTTGTCAGTGGACGCACGACTAGGTCTCTTCGTTCTCGTCTGCGATGCAGTGCAGTATGCGCATCGTCGGCTGGTGGTACACCGCGACCTCAAGCCGTCCAACATTCTTGTCACGGCGGATGGCGTGGTGAAGTTGCTCGACTTCGGCATTGCGAAGCTGCTCGCGAACGATGACGCGAGCAAACAAGCGCTGCACACGCGGACCGGCTTGCGTCTGATGACGCCGGAGTATGCGAGCCCGGAGCAGTTGCGCGGCGAGCCGGTTTCGACAAGCAGCGACGTGTACTCGCTGGGCGTGTTGCTGTACGAGCTGCTGGCTGGCCGCCGGCCGCACGAGGGCGCAGGTCGGGGCTCGCGAGATGTCCTGCGCGGGCGATCAGATGACGAGTTGACGCGTCCGTCGCTCGCGATTGCTGGAGACGCGGCTGCTACATCCGCGGACGCGCGTTCCACAACAGTAGTGCGACTGCGACGACGGCTTGCGGGCGACCTGGACACGATCGTGCTCGCGGCGATGCGCGCCGAGCCAGAGCGACGCTACGGCAGCGCCGAGCAGCTCGGTGCTGACATTCGGCGCCACCTCGCGGGCCTGCCAGTAAGTGCGCGGCGAGACACGCCGTCCTACCGTGCGGCGAAATTCGTGCGGCGGCATCGCACTGGCGTTGCTGCCAGCGTTGTGGTCGTGCTCCTGTTGGTCGCTTCTTCA
>JAYSVL010000355.1:0-4901 GCA_043718595.1 Gemmatimonadaceae bacterium | reverse complement strand
GCCCAGCGAGTCCGTGGCCTGACTCACTACCTCAGCCTGCACACCAAACTCACCGGTGGTGGCGAGCGAGTCGGAATTGCCGAGCCGCGAGATCCAGGTCGACCGTCGCACACCGCCAGAGTTGGCGACCACGGCGTTGGACACGACGGTGCGATAGCCATTGAGTGGCACCGTGTCGAGTCGGGCATTCATGCGAGATCGCTCTTCTTCCACGCCCGAGAGCGCAACGTCATCGACGCGGGCGGCACGATCGGAAGAGGCCTGCACCAATCCGCCGGACATGGTGATCATGGCGGTGGCGAGGGCGAGGACAGCGCCCACCATCGCGATCAACAGCACCGCGAGGAGCGCAAACCCCCGACGATCGCGCGTGAGCCCTGCGGGTGCGACCGACGTGAGTCGCCGAACGGCACGAGGCTGCATCATGGGACCATCACCGACGCGCTGATTGCGAATCCTGAGAGATTGGGCGTGCAGTCTTGCACCGCCAGCCCGTACTGGTACGAGTTTGCTGATCCGGTTTGCACGCCGGCGTCTTTGTAGTTGTACGAGGCGACTCCCGACACGGCGCTGACGGTGGCGAGTGGATCACCCCACGACGCCGCACCAGTCAGTCTGCGTAGCAGTACGTAGCGCACGGCATCGTTCTCACCGCCTCCGTCGTCGGTCGCCTTATTCCAGGTCAGCAGCACGGCGTTTTGCGCAGGATTCCACACGGGTGCCGGTGCGGACGGTGTGATCGGCGGGCGCCCACAGGCACGTTCCTGTCTGGCAACGGCGGAGTTGGGCATGGGGACCACGTATCGCACCACTTGTCGCGTGCTGGCTACTGGCGCGGTGACTTCGTAGGTGACTTCCACAGCGCGCAGCTGATCAATGCGTGTCGTGATCGCGGTGCCCGTATCAGCGCCGGTACCACGCATCGCGACCGTCTTTGCCAATGGTAGCCAGTTCCGCGGAATCGTATCGAGATCGGTGAGCGTGAGGCTGTATGTCGTTGGATCATACCAATAACGGAAAAACGGAATGCTTTGCGAGCGACGCAGTCCGTTGGCGATCACTTCCGCCGGGCCATTGTTGACTTGTCGCATCAGCATGTAGTCCGCGCTGTTTGCTGACGCGGTGTCGCGTGTGAAGCGAAAGGTCACCAACTCCGCTTCGGCTGGAATGCCGCCGCCACTGTAGTTAGCGAGCGGATAGGAAAAGGACGGCGACGATCCGGGAATAGCGATCGCATTGGCCAGGGTAATCGCCGATACCTGCGCGTTGGATGCATACGGGTCGACGTACACGGCGCTGGTGAAATTCGTCGAGTCCGTGGTGTTGGTCGTCAGGTCGCTGTTGAAGGCGAATGTACTGTCGTTGGCGAACACGAGCACCGGTTGATCGACCGTGACGTTGGTGCCGGCCGTGCGCAATTCCTGGCGCATCACATCACGACCAAAGCGACCGTTCTGAATCGACGCGGACTTGGTTGCAATGCTGCGAAAACCACGACTTTGGCCAAGCAGAAAGGCAAAAGTTGCGCTCATGATGGCGCCAAAAATCACCAGCGCGATCATCACTTCGCCGAGCGAGAATCCGCGTCGGAGACGCGTTCGAGCGTGCGGTCGTGCGGTCGTGCGCGATGTGCGAGGCTTAATCATGGTGCCGCCACGGTAATGGTGCGAACGATCGGGGTTGCCAGCGTGCCACTCACCTCACCACTCACAGTCACGGTCACTTTCGTGATGTTGATGCCATTGGCTGTATCCACCACGACACTCGTGCTCGTCACCAGCCCGTCCTTGGTGCCGTTGTAGGTGCTGCTGGCGAGCTGCGACAGCGTCGAGTATGTCGGCCACACACGCGCGCGTCCGACCTGCATGTCGGCCACCGACTGGGCGCGGTTGCGACCGTTCGCGTTGGAGACACTGCGTGTCAGTTTGGTGGTGCCCATCGCCATCGTGAGCACGATGCCAGCGAGAATCACCAACGCAATCATCGTCTCGACCAGCGTAAACCCCTCGCGAATGCGCGAGGCATGTTGGTGATGGGTCATGCGCGCCTCCAGGCAGAACCGGTCCAGATGTACACGTCCGCCCGCCCGGTGGCGCGCGACACCAGCAGCGCACGCACGTCGCGATTGGCACCACCGCTCATCGAGCGCCTGGTTGTCAGATAAATGGTCACGGCGCGATCAAGTGCACCGTTGCGTTGCATGATCAGATACGGGCCCCGCGCACTGCTCCGCATGCTGGGGACACTCGCCGTCGCGCTACCAAGCGCCGCGACGTCGGATGGACGGCCGAGCATCACGCGCTCGGGCAGCGCAAATGGTTTGCTATGTTCGCCAGCGTCGGCTTGCTCATTCCCATTCGCATCCCAAATGGCCCGGATCGAGTGGGCCGCCGTGTCAAACACCACCAGCACATTCTGTCCACGCGCCACCGACTCGCGCTGGGCCACCATCAGCGACATGCCGATCGTGCGCGCGGCCGCATCGACCTGATTGTTGTCGAGGCGCACCTTCGGCAAGGCAAGCGCGGCCATGATTCCAACGATGGTGATCACAAGCAACAGCTCCACCATCGTGAAGCCTCGCGACTGCTGCACCACGCTGCGCGCTCGAACAGACATGTAGACGCCGACGGAAATGGGAGATCAGGACTCACCTTCCCGACGACAGATACCGATACCGCGTAACGTGAAAAAGACCCTCGTCACCGTACGGGCCACAGACGTTTCCGCCGCGGTCAAATCGCGCGAACATTCGCAAAATGCAACGGTCGATTATTGCACTATTCGGCCTTCCCCTGACCCATTCGCACGGCGTCATGACGATCGGTTGCCGCGTAAACCGTCGCGTCGCCAAACAACGCCGGTGCTTCCTGCTGCAGCACGCGTAACATCGCCACCGACAGACGACGCAGTTCGAGTTCCGTATCGTCGCCTGCGCACTTGAGCAGAAGCGAACGCCAGGCCTGCACACTCCCGGTGATCACCATGCGACTCGACGCACTCTGCGGCAGAACGGCACGTGCTCCGTCGCGCGCCAGATGCCGGCGACGCACCTTGTCGTCAACCCATGCGAATCGCGTCATCAGCGCATCCACTAATGCGCGGTACTGCGCGAGCGCGTTCGCCACTTGCGCGGACCACAGCTGCTCCAGCGCGTCGTCGCCGGCGATCGCCGGTGGAAGCACAAAGCGGGCATCGTGTTCGGTGACCGAGCGCGGCGACACCTCGGTGCATACACATCCGTCGCTGACACGCTGTAGCGCATGGGTCAGCGATTGACTCACACCCTCGAACAACAAGGTGTAACAGACGTGTTCGAGCAGGTCGCCAGCACCGCGCGCCGTCGCCTGTTCGAGATACTCGCGCGTGCTACGCTCAGCGGGATTCGCGTGACTCATGTGCTGCAATCGACCGGCAAACTCAGCGAGGCGCTCGCCCTCGGTTGCCTCACCAACCGATCGTATCGACAGATGCGGCGGTTCGACAAATTGGGGGCGCGCAAGCACCAGCACGATCGGTTCGCGCACAATGGCGCTGTTATCGAGAGGCATAATCAGCCACGGGTGAAAGTGAGGCGGACGAGTGGCACGATCGAGCCATCCATGCCCTAGCGGGCGATACAGTCGAGGCGGAAGGTGTGCCACGCACGATCACGCTCAATGCGGTCGAGCGCCCCACGTGCGCGCGGGTCGAGCGCCGGCGCGGCCGGATCCTGGCGGATGCAATCCAGCGGGTCGTCGTCCATATCGCTGACCTTGCAGCCGATATTAAAAACGCCCGACGGATCGGCCGCCGCTTTTACGTTGGCAAACGCGGCCCGAGCCTCAATCGGCCACACATGATGCAAGAGTGACGCGCGCAGTCGTCCGTCACCATGCTCGCCCGCCAGCGTACCGCCAAGTCGCGCCGTGAGCGCACACACGTCATCAAGGGCACCGCGCACACGCGCACGCCAGTCGGGTCGCGTGACGTCCACCAAGGGATTGACGTGTACATGCGCATCGCCCGCATGCCCAAAGATGACGCCCGGCATCTCGAACCGGTTGAGCGTCATTCTTACGCCGAGCACATAGTCCGCGAGCCGTTCGGGAGGTACGCACCCGTCCTCAATGAATTGCATCGAGCGCAGTGTCGGCGCGAGACTTGAAAGAATCGGGCTGGCCGCGTGTCGGAGCGCCCAGAGTCGGCGTTCGGCCGTCGCCTCGACCGCCGTCGTCACGGTAGTGGCGCGATGCGTGCGACACAGCACCGCGAGCTGCTCGGCCGCGCGCGCGGCGTCACCCGCGTCAACGCCCTCGACTTCGGCGAGCAGTACGGCGTCAGCGTCCGCTGGAATGCCCGTTGGCCCATCACTCGCCGCGACGTCAAGAAATGTGCGATCGAGCAGCTCACAAGCGGACGCTCCGGCGCTCCGCATGTCCACCGCGCAATCAACCGCAGCGTCCAGCGAGGCAAACGTTGACAACACGGTGGCCGTGGCACCAGCAACATCAATAAGGGTCAACTCCACTTCGACAAACATTGCGAGTGTTCCTTCGCTGCCAATGAGCAAGTCGAGGAGGTGTCCGCCAGGAGCCAGCGCGGCAGCGATCGCGTATCCGGACGATTCTTTCCGCACGCGCTCATGCACCAACGAGGCAACCGCAACACGGTCGCGCAGCGCGTGCAGCGTGTCGAGCAGTCTGGCAACGGCCGGCACCGAGCGCGGCGGCGGCGAGCGCATCGATGAAGTCGTTGGTGTAGACGGTCGGCGTCAGGTCGTTGGTCACGATGGTGATCGCCGCATCGGGCGGTTGCTCGCTGAGCACGAGGATCGGCGCGTCGATGCCGTCACGGCGCAGCTCGACGCCTTCTTGAACCAGCGCGACGCAGAGCCCGCCGGCTCCTGCGTCGAGCGCTGC
>JAYSVL010000354.1:0-1722 GCA_043718595.1 Gemmatimonadaceae bacterium | reverse complement strand
TTCGCAATGGCGGCGTTGGGCGCCGATGCGGAATCCAGCACGTACTGGCCGGCGTCGACATGAGACTTCCACCAACCGCGTGCCGTATCAACGGGACGTGGGGAAGTCTTTTTCTTCTGCGTCGGCATTGCTCGTTCTCCAGCCGTTGGGATAGGCGCAGCCTTTCCCGGTAAAAGTTATGGTGCTTTTTACTATAAACAATGTGCTGTTTTTCGTATGCAATACAACCCGCTCAACCTTCGCTCATACGGCTCAACACTCCGTCATCTCGACCGGCCCAACGGTGTTCCAGCCGTAGTCGGGCCTGCCACGGACCGGACTCACGTCCCGGAAATCAACGCCTTCTTCTACAGCGCTCCCAAGAACAACCGCTCCAACAACTGCAGCCCGAAGTACGCCACGATGATCGTGATATCAAACATCCCAATCGTCAGGATCACACGACGCAACGGCGCCAGAATCGGCTCGGTCAGCACGTACGACCACCGCCACCACTTGGAGTACGGCGACCCGCCCACCCAACTGGAAATGACGCGGGCAAAGAGCGCGATCTGCAGGATCCCAAACGTCCACCGGACCGCGACGAACAAGATCGACCCCGACTCGGCCGCGTAGCCCAAGAGCGCCAGCTGATCGCTTTCCCGCCGAGTATCACCGGAAGCGTCTATTCGACGAAGCGGACGACGCCATGTTCCGTGCGCCTCTGCCTGCAACTCGGCCGCGAAGTTCGCGCTCCTTGGGTCGCCAAGCTCGATGCTCGCGAATTACCGACGGGCAGCAGCAAACCGTGGGTGGCGCGGACACGCGAGGGCCTGCTGGTGTTGCCACCGTGAACGAGACGTATCTGCGAACGGCGCGCATGCTGACGCAGGTCGCGCCCAGCGTGTTTGTCGATGACACGTTTGCGCTCAAAGGCGGCACGCTGTGCGCCGCCCCTCGGGAGGTCGAAGGCGTGGCCCGCGGCGAGCACGTCCTTGCGCGAGAAGGTATCTCCCTTGCCGTTGACGGTCATCTGGTGGGTTGTCGTCCATGCGTTGCCGTTGGCCCATGTCACGTCGAAAGCCGGTGACAGTCGCCATGCTCCGTGGCGTCCCATGAGGAAGGCGAAGTTCTTCACGTGGTCGTCTTGGTTGCGCGCGAGGATGTTGCAGGAGGCCACCCAAGCTGTGCATGTGCACACGCTGGCCGCCTTCGCGGTCAAATCGTTTCGTCATGAAGTGTGCGAACTCGCGTTCGAACAACAGGTGCGTGTCGGCCATCTCAATGCCGGCGGCACGCGCCATCTTCGCGTACACGTATTCGGTGCGGCCGTACGGTCCCGGCACGAACTCCTTCGACAGGCCGTGTCCGCCTGCGCCTGCGTCGATTCGGTGGCGCTGCTGCCCGGTCGAGACACGACAATCACCTTCGCGGCCGGTGTTGCCGGCTCGTATTGAGGCGACAACGAACGGCGGCCTACGCATGTGTGCTCCAGATCACGAGAGGGCACCCAGTGTGACGCGGGTGCCATGTATTCGACACCGGAAAGATAGAGCCGTTCCCCGTTTAAGATGGTCGTCGCCTGCAGCAAAGGATTGGAATTAACCAGGCCGTCATCTACGGGCGTGGCTTTTCCCCGCCGTTGTTGCGGACGCTGCGAGCGTACGATCTCTTTCGGTGAGCGTTGAGTTGTCGAGGCAACGCACGTGCACACTGCCGCGTACAAACTCGCCCACGCATACC
>JAYSVL010000353.1:0-1722 GCA_043718595.1 Gemmatimonadaceae bacterium | reverse complement strand
CACCGGAGGTGTTGCAAAACGCACTCGGCGCCATACACGACGACGAGCGCGCGGCGCAATGGCTGATTGGTGGCCACTCCCGCGGCGCGGTGGTCGCGACGCGCATGGTGTCGCAACTCGCCTCGCTGGGCGCAGGGAGCGTTGCCGGGCTGCTCCTGGTGGGCACATCGCATCCGCGCGATGTCGATTTGTCCGGCTACAAACGTCCGGTCACAAAAATCGTGGCGACACGGGATGGTCTCGCGTCGCTGGAAAAAGTCGAAGCCAACCGACGTCTCCTGCCAGCCACAACGCGCTGGGTGCGTATCGAAGGCGGCAATCATTCGCAGTTCGGCTGGTACGGCTTTCAGCCTGGCGATCGCTTCGCGACGATCTCGCGCGAGTCGCAACAACGCCAGATGATCACGGCGATACTCGAGGCGTTGCGCGTGGCGGGCGAGGGGCGTCGCACGGAGCTTGCGCCATTGTACTGAAGGATGCGGAGCATGTCGATGCCACCCCCGGTCCTTTTACGCCACGCGCTCGTGCTCGCGTCGTTGACGCTCAGCGCCACTGATGTTCGTGCCCAGACGTCGAACGAGGCGCCGACGGCGGTTCGTGACCGCCTTGTCGCTCGCATCGCCGAGGTCCCTGGTGCGCAGGTTAGCCTCGCTGTGCGCGACCTGGCGAGCGGGCGTCACCTTGCGATCGACGCTGACGCGGTGTTCCACGCTGCCAGTACCATGAAAGTCCCGGTGCTCTTCGCGCTCTTTAAGGAATTTGAAAGCGGTCGTCTGCGTCCCGACGAAACTATTCGATTGGAGAACCGGTTTCAGTCAATTGTCGACACGTCGTATTACAGGCTGAATCCGTCAGACGACAGCGACAGCAGCGTGTACGCGATGGTGGGGAAAAACGTGCCACTGCGCGACCTGGCCACGCGCATGATCACGCATTCAAGCAATCTGGCAACGAATGCCCTCATTGGCCGCCTTGATGCCGCACGCATCACGTCATTGACGCGTGAGTTCGGTGCGACGCGCATGCAGGTGCTTCGCGGGGTTGAGGACAACCTGGCATTTCGCGCGGGGCTCAACAACACGACCACGGCCAACGATCTGGTGGCCCTGTTCGTGGCCTTGCAGCGCGGCACGGTCGCCAACGCTGCCGGCACGCGTGACATGTTGGCCATTCTCGAAGCGCAGGCGTTCAACGACGAGATCCCGGCCGGTCTTCCGTCGGGCACGCGGATGGCGCACAAAACCGGATCGATCACGGCGACCCTGCACGACGCCGGACTCGTGTATCCCGCCGGCCGCGCGCCGTACGCCATCGCTGTACTGACGCGTAATATCCCCGACCAGAAAGTTGCGCAGCGATTGATTGCCGATTGTTCGCGGATCATCTGGGAGTGGCTGGCCACGCCGTCACGTGTGCGCCAGACAACAATCTCCGTGCGGAACAGTTTTGTGGTGTCAGGGAGCTGGCGATGACGCGCGGCAAGGGAACTCGCTACCTCGCATTCCTCCGTGGCATGAATGTCGGTGGGCATCGGGTGAGCATGAGCGACCTGCGCGACCTGTTCGTGGCACTCAAGTTCGGCAACGTGGAGACGTTCATCGCCAGCGGCAATGTCATCTTTGATGCGTCGGGAAGCGCGACTGCGGACGTATTGGAGAAACGTATCGAGTCGCATCTGCGCGAGTCATTGGGCTATGCGGTGGCGACGTTTCTGCGCACACC
>JAYSVL010000352.1:0-1724 GCA_043718595.1 Gemmatimonadaceae bacterium | reverse complement strand
GAAACTGCGGCGCATTTCGACGACCGCCGGACGTGCCAGATCAACGTCGACCGTCTAGGAAGTACTGGCTTGTCGCTGCACCACGCGAGCGAATATCGACAAGGTTCTCACCATACGCCATCGCGAGGGCCTGGTGCGCTCCCACCATCATGTCTTTTGTGCCATGCATCGCGCGCATGCCGTCTTGATGCGGAGGCGTCTTCATCGGCGGCGTCGTTGACTGCGCTACGCCCACAGTCGGAGCGCCGCCGAGCAGCAATGCCAGAGATGCCGCCGCTGTCGATATGGCGACCGCGAGCGGTCAGAGCGTCGCTGGTGTCGGAGACGAATTCTTCCGCACGATCAAACGCTTTTGCTGCAATATCGTTCTGGCGCATTGGTGCCCCGTGTAATTCGTGATGTCTCGCCGTCACTGGCCCGCTTGGCAATGGAATGTTCGTCGCCCAGCACGGCTGGCACCATTGACCGGGAAGCTGATCGCGTACTCCCCGAGGTGGAGATGAATCGCTCTACTACTTCTGGGGGATAGAAGACGCGTGCGGCGCAGTCCAATTTGGGGATTCACCGGACTGTTTGCATCAACCTTAGGCCAGAACCGACAATGTACGATGCGGTCAGCGTAGTTGACGCGAGCGCCACGGTCATGCAGGCACTGATCGGTCCGGAGCAGAATGTGAGCGGGCTCATCGTGGCCAGTGCGCTGCTCTGGCTGGTGACGCTGGCGTTACTGGTCGTCTGGTACTTTCGCACACGAGCCGCGCATCTGCGCGAGTGTCAGGAGCAGCGGGAGTACTTCGAGAATACATTTCGTGGCATTGAGGATGCGGTCATTGTTCTCAACGCGCGCGAGTATGTCACGGAACTGAATCCGGCGGCCGAGCGCCTGACTGGATGGAGTGCGCGCGACGCGCACGGCACACCGCTGCGCGAAGTACTGCTGACGCGACGTCCGAGGCATCACGCCGCGACCGATGACGATACCCAGCTTCTGGTCATCACAGCGCGCGATGGCAGCGAACGCCTTGTGCGCGAGCGACGGCCAGCCATCCGCAATCGCGCGCAGGAGGTGATTGGAACGGTTGTCATTCTCGCCGACGTCACGGCGCATCAGGAAGAGCGTGATCGCCGGGCACACAGTGATGATCGCCTGCGCTCGGCGTTGCGTGCGGCGCGCATGCTCACGTGGGATCTCGACCTGCGGTCGAATCCTGACGCGCCGTTCCTCAGCATGTCAGAGAACGCCGTCGATGTCCTCGGTCTCCACGTGGACCATCGCGTGACCGCATTGCCGTCGGCGCTGGCGCTTTGCCACCCCGATGACTTGGCGCGGGTGCGACAGGCGCTCGCTGCAGCGACGTCGCACGGCACGCCGATCGACCTCGAATGCCGCGTCATGCGCCCCGTCGACGGTGAAGTGCGCTGGATGTATCTCTGTGGTGATGTGCTGCATGAGGAGGGAGTGCCTGCGCGTATCGTCGGTATGGCACTCGATGTAACGGCGCGCAAACTCGCCGAAGACGCGCTGCCGGAGAGTGAAGCGCGCTTCCGCGCCATGGCAGACAGTGCACCAGTCCTGATTTGGGAATCTGATGCGACCGGCGCGTTCAGTTACTTCAACACACAGTGGTATACGTTCGTCGGCGGTGACGCGTCACGGCCCAGCGACATGGCGGCGCTCGTGTTTGACGAAGACATCGAGTCGTTTCGTCGCATGATGCGCGATC
>JAYSVL010000351.1:0-4922 GCA_043718595.1 Gemmatimonadaceae bacterium | reverse complement strand
ACCGCTGTTGCGTCTTGCCCAGCGGCCGAGGTGTCATTCAAGGCGCGATTCATTCGCGAGTACATGCGGCCCTGTGAGGCCGCCGCCACGCGCAATTGCCTCACGACGTGTTGGGTATAGCCCACGTACCACGCCAAGAGCGCGAGCACGCCGATCACAACGATCACCACAGGCCAGCGACGACGGCGCACGTAGCGGCGCGATCAGCGAACGGCGATCACACGCACTGACTCATCGCAACACGCTGCGCCCGATGTAGGTCTGCAGCGCTTGCGGGACATGCACGGCGCCGTCCGCAGTCTGCCCGTGTTCAAGCAGGCTGGCAATGATTCGCGAAAACGCGAGCGCCGAACCATTCAGCGTATGGACAAAACGCGGCTTCTCACCGGGTGCTGGTCGGTACCGAATATTGGCCCGACGTGCCTGAAAGTCCGTGAAGACGCTGCAACTCGACACCTCCAGCCACTTCCCGACGCCGGGCGCAAAGACTTCGAGGTCATAGGTCTTCGCACTCGAGAATCCGGTGTCACCCGCCGCCAGCAACACAACACGGTAGGGCAATTCCAGTCGTTGCAGAATGACTTCCGCGTGTCCCGTCAATCGTTCGAGTTCGGCGAGTGACGTCTCTGGCGTCGCGTACCGTACCAGCTCGACTTTGTCGAATTCGTGGACGCGCAACAACCCACGCGTGTCCTTGCCGGCCGATCCCGCTTCGCGACGAAAGCACGCGCTGAACGCACACATGGCCTTGGGCAAGTCGGCTACATCAAGCACCTCGTCACGATACAAGTTCGTGACGGGAACCTCGGCCGTTGGGATGAGAAACATGTCCTCATCGTCGATGTGGTACATGTCCTCCGCGAACTTCGGCAATTGGCCGGTCCCGGTCATCGACGCGCGGTTCACGACGAGCGGCACCCAATACTCTTCGTATCCGTGTTCCTGCGTGTGAATATCGAGCATCATATTCATGAGCCCACGTACAAGTCGCGCACCAATGCCGCGATACACGATGAAGCCCGATCCGCTGATCTTCGCTCCCCGCGCCAACTCGAGCATGCCGAGCTGCTCGCCGATGTCCCAATGTGCGCGGAGGGACGCGTCGACGGGTCGCGGTGTGCCCCACGAGCGGATGACGCGATTGGCCTCCTCGCCACCACTCGGCACATCGTCGAGGGTGAGATTCGGCAGTTCGTAGAGCAGTGCCTGCACCGATGCTTCTGCGTCGATCTTGCGCTGTTCGAGGGAGGCAATCGACTCGCCGATGGTGCGGCCGCTGGCAATCAACTCGGTCACATCCTGCCCTGCCTTTCGTCGCTGCGCCACCTCCTGCGAAATGGCATTACGCGCTGCTTGTTGCCGCTCCAACTCGGTGATCGCCAGCCGACGCTCGCGTTCGAGCGTCTCGGCCTGATCAAGCAATGGGGCAAGGTCAGCGAGCTTATTGCGACGACGCATACCCTCGCGCAACCGCTCCACTTCGTCGCGCAATACGCGAATGTCGAGCATGACCTCGTTAATCCTTTGGCAGACCGGTGGTGAGCGACAGAAATCCACAATTCCTGTTCACCAGCGAGCGCATGACCATCCGTCGCTCGGTCGCGAGCACACTGTCAACGGTGATCTTGGCATAAAAGGGCTCGCCGTAGATGCACCCCGAATTCGGCAGCTGCACGGTGTACGTCTCCCCGACCGCGACGGTTACCGCGCTATCGGATTGAAACCCCTTGCTCGGCGCGCGCTCCAGCGACGCAAAGCTCGTCGACATGCGCTGCAAACCCAGCGTCGGCGCTCCAGCGGGAGGCGTCGGCACCACAAAACGCGCTGGTAGGAAACGCACGCGACCATCCGACGTGATGTCGAAGGCGATGTCGAAATTCAGCGCACCATTGGACAGCAACTGCGGGCGCTCGATCGATTCCGTCGTAAAGCGATAGGCCGCTGGCAGCGCGTTGGACGAGCCGGTCAACGCATACACGCTAAACGTACGTGTTACGTTTTCGATGTTGGCGGAGTTGAGCAGTGAACTGGTGTCACCGCATGCGGCCGCACCGAGTCCCGCAAGCAGCAGCGGCGCGCAGTGTGTCATCAGGTGCGCACGGGTGGAGCGAATCACAGACGGATCTCCATAGGCGGATGCGAGGGTGGAGGTTATCGCTCAACTCATGTCACGGCAAGCGGTTTGCTCGCTTGACATCACCCCACGCAACGCCCACCGTTCCAAAATGGCTACTATTCGTGATCTCGTCAGTGCGCTGCGACGCCGTGATGGTGTGGATGCCGTGATCGTGCTGGGGCGCGACGGCCTACTTATTGATGGCTCGACTGCGAACGCCCTCGATCCCGATGGACTCGCCGCACATGTCCCCCTATTGGTGCTGGCGGCCGCTGACATGGGCCGGGCATCAGGGCGCGGCTCGTTCACCCTTATGGTGATCGAATATGGTGCCGGCATGGGAGTTGTTGCGCAGGTCTCGCCTGACGTGTTGTTGCTCATCTTGTTGCGCGACGGAGCCAACCTCGCATCGCTGCTCTTCGATCTGCGTCGGCATCGCGCGCAAATTGCGTCGATCGTCTGAGTCGGTGCTGTGAACCGATTACCCTTGTCCAACTAAGCGTGTGCCCATGACGTTGTGGACCGTCGTCCTGGCCGGCGGCGTCGGCTCGCGATTCTGGCCGTTGTCCACGCCCGAGCGCCCCAAGCAGTTGCTCCCGCTGATCAGCGATCTGCCGATGCTGCGCGACACGCTCGATCGTCTGGCGCCGCTGGCCGGACGTGAGCGTACGCTGATCCTGACCAACGCCACCTTGCGCGATGCGGTGTTGGCCCTCGAGCCGATGCTGCCACCTGAGAATGTGGTCGCCGAGCCGCGCCCTGCAGGCACCTGCGCCGCACTCGCCTGGGCCGCGAGCATCATCAAGGCGCGTGATGGCGGCGACGCGGTGATGGTCTGCGTGCACGCCGACTGGGCGATTGAGGATGTCGCTGGCTATCAACACACCTTGAGCAGCGCCGCCGATCTCGCGTTGCGTGAGCGATCGCTGGTCACCGTCGGCGTTGTACCCTCGCGCCCGGACCCAGGATTCGGCTATATCCAGCCAGGTGAGACGCTGCGCTTTGGTGTGCACCGCGTGCAACGCTTCGTCGAAAAGCCGAGTCGAGAGCGCGCCGCCGCGATGGTTGCCGATGGCTATCTCTGGAACTCGGGAATTTTTGCCTGGTGTGTTGGCGATCTGCTGGACGAAATTCGTGACCACACACCTGAAGTCCACCCAGCGTTGCAAGCCGCGCGTGGGGATCTCGCGACGTTCTTTGCCTCGGTCACCTCGATTGCGATTGATGTTGGTGTGCTGGAACGTTCGTCACGCGTGCTGGTCATTCCAGGCAGCTTTGGCTGGGATGACGTGGGCACGTGGGCTGCCCTGCACCGGGTGCGGCCACTTGACGCGCAAGCGAATGCGCTGCGCGGGCGCACGCACACCCTCGATGCGTCGGGCAATGTGGTGCACGCCGATGGTGCCGCCGTAGTGCTATACGGCGTGCATGATCTCGTGGTCGTCGCACGCGACGGCTTAGTACTCGTGACCACACGAGAGAAAGCTGCCGACCTCAAAGCGTTGCTCGACTCGCTGCCTGCCGATCTGCGCGGACCATGAGCCTTCGCGCGATGGCTGGTTCCGCACGGCAGGGACCGGCCTTGCATCAGCCATCGCTCGTGCTGCTCGACGACGCGCGAGCACGCAACTTTGAACCGTTCGCCAGCACTCGTCCGCTGGGAGAGCTGCGCGTCGGCACACTGCTGACGCGCGAACGCTGGGAACAGTGCCTTCGCGCGCAGAGCATCGGTTTCGCTGGTGCCGATCACCTGACGCACTTCAAGGAGTTCGAGGCGCCGCCGTTCGCCACCGATGTGGTGCCCCGTGGCACCATCGTCGCCAACGCGCGAGCTGTACCGCTCCTCACCGTTGCGCGTGACCTACAGGCGAGCGCCTGGACCATCGGCGGTCTCCTTGCGGCAGTTCGCCTCCCCGCGCCGGTGGCCGCCGCTACCCTGCACGATTCGCGCACAACACTGGAGTCGCTGTACGTCGACGGACACGACGTCGTCGATATTGATGGTGTGTGGCTGGAGGAAGTGTGGGACATTACCCGACACCTCAACTCGCTCCTGCTGGCCGACATCCCACTGCTCGCCGAGTCGCTCGCGTGCCGCGCCCTCCATTCCGACGGCACCGATGTGCGCGCGCCGACGATTGTCGGCGACCACCCGGTCTGGTGCGAGCACGGGGCCTCCGTTGAGCCGATGTCGATTTTCGATACCACCCAGGGACCGATCCTGTTGCGCGCTGGTTCGGTTGTGCAAGCCTTCACGCGCGTTGTCGGTCCGTGCTACGTCGGGCGGAACTCTATGGTTGCCGCAGGTCGAGTCGCCGGTTCGTCGATCGGTGACACGTGTCGTGTACACGGGGAATTGTCGGCGACCGTCATGATCGGCCACGCAAACAAGGGGCACGACGGATTTGTCGGACACTCAATCATCGGCCGCTGGGTGAATCTCGGTGCCGGGACCATCACGAGTAACCTCAAGAACACGTACGGCAGTGTGGCGCTGTGGACAGTGGACGGCGTGCGCGATACCGGACTCCAGTTCCTCGGCACGCTCTTCGGCGACCACGCGAAGACTGGTATTGGCTTGCGCCTGACCACCGGCTGTGTGATGGGGGCCGGTGCCAACGTCATGGACACCATGCCGCCAAAGGTCGTCGCGCCGTTCGCATGGGGCACGTCTGCTCCGTATGCGAAGTTTGCGCTCGACAAGTTTCTGATCACGGCCGAACGAATGATGCGACGCCGCAGCGTCGACCTTGGTGATGCGCAGCGAACGTGCCTCATCGCTGCCTACCATCGCGCCGTCAACGAT
>JAYSVL010000036.1:0-27946 GCA_043718595.1 Gemmatimonadaceae bacterium | reverse complement strand
GCGCCGAAGTTGTAGTGTTCCGTCTCGGCTTCGGGTCCTAAGGCGATGGTGAACCCGAGTTCGCGGAAGATGGCGCAGATTTCGTCAATGACAATGGTGACCGGGTGCAACGAACCCGCCCATGTGCGTCGCGCCGGCATCGAGTAGTCGAGCGTGTCTTGTGCACTCGCCGCGACTTGCTTGGCGGCGAAGGCATCAACGGCGTCTTGTACGGTGTTCTTGAGGGTATTAAAAGCGACGCCCGCCTCTCGTCGATCCTCGGCCGCTAACGATCGCAGTGCTTGTTGCAGCGCCGCAATCCGCGCGTCTTTGAGCGCGTTTAGCTGACCCTTGGCGTCGTCGAGACGAGTCGTCGGATCAAGCGCGGCGAGCAGCGTCCGCACGTCGTGCGCGATGGCGTTGGCCTGCGCGAGATAGTCGGAGAGAAGCACGGATCAGTAAGGACGCGGGAAAAGACGAGGGGCCGGCGTCGCTCGGACACCGGCCCCACAAACTAATCAATGCGACGAACCGTTCTACGCAGCGGCTTTCGTGGCCTCGTGCGCCTTGCGCGCAAGCTCGGCGATCGCGGTAAACGCTTCCGGCTCACGCACCGCAAGGTCGGCGAGCACCTTGCGATCGACTTCGATGCCGGCGGCGTGCAGTCCGTTAATAAACACGCTGTACGTCATGTCATGGGCACGCGCAGCGGCGTTGATGCGAATGATCCACAAACGCCGGAAGTCACGCTTCTTGTTCTTGCGGTCCCGATAGGCATACCGCCAGCCGCGTTCCACAGTTTCCTTCGCGGCTTTCCACAGCTTGCTCCGGCCGCCGAAGGCGCCCTTTGCATGCTTCATGATCTGCTTCTTTCGCTTCAGGCGGACAACGTTTGATTTGACGCGAGGCATGGATTGTTCCTCAGGCCAGAATGAGGCGCTTGATGCGCTTGATCTCACCAACAGTCGTCACGAACGTCGGTCGGCGCAGACCGCGCTTCCGCTTCGGGTCTTTCTTGGTGAGGATATGGCTCTTGTAGGCTTTCAGGCGCCGAATCTTCCCCGTACCCGTCACGGAGAAGCGCTTCTTGGCGCCACTGTGTGTTTTCATCTTCGGCATAACACGCTCGCGGCTGCGGTAATCCACCTCGCACATGAGGCGGCCCTCTTCGGATCACGCACCGACTACTTCGGTGCGAGAATCATCGTCATCGACTTCCCTTCCATCGTTGGCGAACTCTCGATCTTCGCCAGATCGGTGAGTTCTGCCGCTACCCGATCAACGACTTGCTTGCCCAGCTCGGGGTGGGCGATCTGCCGTCCCCGGAACATCAGCGTGACCTTCACCTTATTGCCGTCTTCGAGGAAGCGCCGCGCGTGACGCGTCTTGGTCTCAAAGTCGTGATCATCAATCCCAGGGCGATACTTCACTTCCTTGAGATGAATCACATGTTGCTTTTTCTTCGCGATTCGTGCCTGTTTCGCCGCCTCAAACTTGAACTTGCCGTAGTCCATGATGCGAACCACCGGCGGACGCGCCGTCGCCGCGACTTCGACAAGATCGAGCCCCTGCTCAACCGCCTGGGCCAGCGCTACATCGACTTCCATGATACCGAGCTGACTGCCGTCGGCCGCAATGACGCGGACGGGGCTGATCCGGATTTGCCGGTTCACCCGTGGCGGACGCTTCGTGGAATCCTGAATACGCCGAACTCCCTTGGAGAGAAACAAGAAACGCGAACCCCTGAAGGAGCCCGCGTCGGTTCAGCATGTCGAGCCACGCGCAAACGAACGCGCGGCGAGAGACGCCTCTTCGATGGACTCCTGCAGCGCACCTCGGCGAGCGAAGTGCTCGAGTCCGAGGGCCGAAGGGTGAGGGTGGCGTCGCTGCCACCCCGCTTCTCGACGCAACAGCAATCAGACGCTGTCGCGGTTTTCACCAGCAAATCCAACCCGTAACGTAGACACGTCGGTAAGGGCTGGCAACCCCTACGGTGGGGCCAAGTGGTATCCCTTTCCGTCGAACGCCACACGACCGAACCCATGGTGGGCGTCATGCTCGAACACCAGAAGCCACTCGTGAGCCAGTGCGCTCGCCAACAAGGCGCGCTTGGACTCCAGCGTGCGCAATGGTTCCACGTCGTATCCCATAATCCAGGGTAACGGCAGATGATGCGACGTTGGCACCACGTCGCCGAGAAAACACGCCGTCTCGCCACCTGAGGTGAGTACCACGCTCTGATGGTATGGGGTGTGGCCGGGCGTCAGGCGTAGCGCGACCCCTGGGAGCAGTTCCCGCTCGCCCTCCACAAACTCGAACTGACCAGCGGCGATGACCGGGTCCCAATTCGCCGGGAAGTAGCTTGCTGACGTGCGCTCATTGGCGCCGAGCGCGTACTCATACTCGCCGCGTTGCACGACGTAGCGCGCGCGAGGAAATGTTGCGCGCACCGCTCCATCGTCGGCCTTCATGGTGTTGCCACCCGCATGATCGAAATGCAAATGCGTGTTGATCACCACGGTGACATCAGCGGGGGAGAATCCGGCAGCATGAATGCCGTCTTCCAAAGCAGTCGCACCAACGGATCCGGCATTCTCGACACCATAAATGTCATGAAACTTGGCGCTCTCCTTGTTGCCAAGTCCCGTGTCGATGAGCAGCAACTCGTCCTCGTGCTCCACAAGCAGACAACGCATGCCCATGGGGATTCGATTGCGCGTGTCCGCCGCGAGCCGTCGTTCCCACAACGGTTTCGGAACAACGCCAAACATGGCGCCCCCGTCCAACTGCTGGCCACCCGCCTGAATCGCGTGCACGCGCCAGCGTCCAACAGTGCGCGTCTCGTGCAAGGGCGTGGGAAAGCTCATGCGCTATGGTCCTCGCGAACGGGGTGAGGAAATGCGCGACGGCGTCGATGCGCTGCAAGAAGTGCCCGACTTCGACGCGGAGCCGACAGGTGCGCATTGAGCGCCTCCCAGCTATCCAGACCATGGTCCGCAGCGACGCCAAGCAGACGGATCAACACTTCAGCAGTCGCAACCGCGTCGCCCGCCGCGCGATGTCGTGCACTGACGGAAATTCCAAAAAAGTGTGTCACGTGATCGAGCGATCGCCGTGAGAGCTGCGGCAGGAGCGCACGCACCATGCGTACCGTGCACAAGCGCGGCCCGGCAAGCTGAGTACTCGTGCCGCGCACAAGTTCTTCGCTGATAAATCGCCAATCGAACGCCGCGTTATGTGCGGTAAATACCCGACCGGACAAGCGTGCACTGACCTCGTCGCTGATGTGACAGAACGTCGGTTCGTCTTTCACCATCGACCACGAGATTTGGGTGAGGGCGGTGATGTAGGGCGGGATCGGACGCTGCGGATTGACCAAGCGCGAGTAGACGTCCCTCACCTGGCCACCCTGCACATCAACAATCGCGATTTCCGTGATGCGGTCACCGTAGGCGGCTCGCGTACCGGTGGTTTCGACATCGACGACAGCGAATGCGATGTCGCCCAGCGACGGGCGCAACTCGTCACTAGCGGCCTTCGAGACGCTGTCCTGCAAATCTGCAGTGCGCCGCCTTGACGGCTGTTGCTCGTAGCCGGCCAGGGCCCAATGCCCCGAAGGAAGCTGGCGGAATTCCGGGTGACTGGCGAAAAGCGCCTGGGCCATCCGTTGCGCCGCCTCCTCGCGCAGCCGCTCCACCCGACACACACGCTGCATGAGGGTCACCACGTCCATTGGCCCTGCCGCCAGCAGTTCGGCCGCACTCGCGGACAACGTGGTGGGTCGTCGAACGAGGCTTGTCGCGATGGGCGAGGCGTGCGGAAAGGGCATGAGCGAACAAGATAGCCCGTGGGTCCCGCTAGTAAAAAATGGCCACCAATCGTACCTTTGTGAAGTATTTCACAAGCAACGGTCCCAGTGAAACGCATCGCCGACTCTACTGTTCGTCGCCTGTCGATGTACCTCCGCTATCTGGAGGACCTCGATGCCAGCGGCCAGCCCACCGCTTCGAGCGACGAGCTTGCGCATCTCTGCGGCACCACGCCCGCGCAGGTGCGGAAGGATTTGTCGTTCTTTGGATCGTTTGGAAAACGGGGGCTTGGCTACCCCGTCCACGGACTGACCGCGCAGCTGCGTGCTATCCTCGGGCTAGGCCGCGAATGGAAAGTGGTCATCGTTGGTGCCGGCAAGATCGGCGCAGCACTGGCAAATTATCGCGGCTTTCTGCAGCGCGGTTTTCGTGTGGTGGGCGTCTACGACAATAGCCCAGACAAAGTTGGCCAGCGATGGGGAGCCGCCGTTATTCGACATACGGCAACCCTCACGGATGACGTACAACGCGAACAGGCGCTGATCGCGGTGCTGGCGATTCCCGCCGACAACGCCCAGGAACTGGTGGACGCGCTGGTTGCGGCCGGCATTCGCGCGATCCTGAATTTTGCGCCGGCAAAGATCACGGTGCCTCCGCACGTGTCGCTCAAATCGGTCAACATGGCGATGGAACTGGAGGGCCTCTCCTTCGCGCTCACCCATTCAGACGCCATGACCGGACTGTAACGCGTTTATGTCAGGGGTAGAGCGCGCCGACCAGCCGCACGAAGTCAGCCGGCGACAGTACCTCAGGGCGCGCATCAGGTCGCAGGTCGCAGGACGCGATGACTTGGGCCGCGTCCTCTGCACTGCGCGACGTGATCGTGCGCACTACGCGGATGAGTTGCTTGCGCCGCAGTCCAAATGCCGCCTGCACAAACACACTGAATCGCTGCTCCAGTGCCGGCGGGACCAACGACACCTCGTGCGGCGTCACGCGGACAATCGCTGAATCGACAGCTGGGGGCGGATTGAACGCACCCGGCGGGACACGGCGCACAATGTCAACCCTCGCGATCGCTTGCACATTCACACTGAGTGCGCCGTACGTCTTGTCGCCAGGTGGCGCGGCCATGCGATCCGCCACTTCCTTCTGCACCAGGTAAACCGCGACGGCGGCACGCGGACGCTGCAGCGCGTGAAAGAGAATCGGCGTGGTGATGTAGTATGGCACGTTACCGGCCAGCACAAACGAGTCGCCGGCGACTTCGGCCAACGGCACGGACAACACGTCCGCCTCGATGATGCGCACGTGCGCGTGCTGCGCGTACCGATCACGAAGATGTGCCGCCAGCACGCGATCAATCTCGATCGCCACGACGCGTCCCGCGCGTTCAACCAACCGATCGGTGAGCGCTCCACGACCGGGGCCGATCTCGACCACGGTGCGATCGTGGATGTCGCCAAGCGCGGCGACGATGGCGTCAAGGACGCGCGCGTCATGCAGAAAGTGCTGGCCGAGTCGCTTCTTTGGAATTGGCAGCGTCTGCGGAACACGAGGTCGCGGGCGATGCCCTACCATGGCCTGTCGGCCACCACAATCGCGAGATCATCGCGCAGCGGCGTATCCCCGGCATGCGCACGAACGGCGGCGAACATCGTTTCTAAAATTGCTTCTGGCGATTCGGCATTGCACATGCGCGACAGTGTCTGCAACATCGCGCGCTCGCCCAGTCGTTTGCCGTCGGCGTTGAGCGCGTCCACCACGCCGTCAGTAAAGAGCACCACTCGATCCCCAACGCGCCACGACATGACGCACTCTTCGATCGGCGAATCACCGAAACCGATCGGTGGTGCGACCGCAGGCAGTCGATCGCACTGTCCGTCGGCGCCGAGTCGAAAGGCATGCGGATGACCGGCGTTCGCGAAGCGCAGCTCGCCTGCACGTGTGTCGATCACCACGTAACACAACGAGAGCGACATTTCGGTTGACGTCAGTTCATCGGCGAGCGATCGCTGCACCGCCTCAAGCGCGATTGACGGATCGAAGGCCGCTTGCACGTGAATGGCAGCCGCGCTGAGCGCCAACGCCATGACGAGCGCCGATTGATAGCCGTGACCTGACACGTCGCCGATCAACACACCCGTGCGATCGCGATCGAGTCGCGCGAGCAGGTAGAAGTCACCGCCGACGCTATCCGCCGGCACCACGCGTGCCGCCGCGCGCGCTTCTGGTGCGACGACCGACGGGCGCGGCAGGAGCTTGAGTTGCAGATCATGCGCCAGCCGCATCTCGCGCGCGTGTTGCTGTCGTTCGACCGCAGCGCGCACGAGTGACATGTTATGCATGGCGACACCAACCTGCCGACCGACGGCGGTGCCGAGCGAACGATCGCCTTGCGAGAACGTCGCGCCATCCGCCCGCCCCGCGAGCAAGATCACGCCGAGCGGTACGCCTGCTGCTCCGTCTGGACCGCTGCCGTCCGGGCGACGAGAAGTGATCACTGGGTATTGTCCGGTAATCCCCATGCCGGAACTTGGTCGTGTTACCGCGATCGCCAACAACGGGCCGCCACGATCGGCAAGCACCGGATCCGCCAGGCGCGATGACGCGCCGTCTTCCACGCACGACGTGCCGGAGCGCCACGCGCGCGCGGCGACATGGACGGGATCATCGACCGCGACCGGCGGATACTCCCGATTGCGCAAACCGAGTGTCGCGACAGGAGCCAACACTGACGGTCCACGTCGCGTCGTGAGGAATACAGCGCGCGAGGCGCCAACCGTTCCGGCAAGCTCTCGCAACAGCGTATCGGCGACGTCCTCCAGGGACACGCCGTTGCCAAGCAATTCCCCGATCGCGTACAACGAGTTGATCTCTTCAACACGTTCGGTGAGCGCATCCGCGACCACGTCCCGTTCACGTTGCAGCCGCCGAACAAACGGAATCAGGCGGCCGAGAAAGCGATTACTCTCTGGCGTGATTCCAGGTTCGGTGAAGAGCCAGCCCGAACTTTCGCCCGTGGTGACCAATTGCACGACGACGCCATGAGTGCGCGCCCAGCGTGACACGTCCCATGCATCCGCGCCCGGCGCGGTGTACGTACCGAATGTCGTCGAGGAGGCGCCGAGTAACGAGGATGCGACTGATCCATCGCGTCGCTCCCAGATGGCCGCCTCTCGCTCGGTGGCCTCGTGGAAGGCGGCCAGCAGGGCGGCGACCTCGGTCATGCTCGGCGCAGGCGGAGCTGGACGGTGTGCCCGTGTGGCGACGGCTCGCGTCGGCTCTCCACATGGTCCATCAGCGCGCGCATCAGAAACAGCCCACGTCCACTCTCGCGCTCCAGCCAATCGGCATCATCAGGTGAGCCGCGCCACTGACTGGCGTCAAATCCATCACCTTCGTCGGTCACCTCGAGCAGCAGTGATTCTGCATCCATCGCCGCGACGATGCGGACCTCGCGCGATGGGTCACTGCGGTTGCCTGCGATGATTGCGTTCGACAAGGCTTCAGTTAGCGCAACGGGAACATTCAGCCGACACAGGCGCGACGAGAATCCGGCGGCGACACAAAAGTTTGTCACGGCTTCGACAATGCCGCTGATCTGTGCAATATCTGACGTGATCGTCCACGACCGTGCCGACAGCGGCGGGCCCTCGTCTGCAACCAACTCCAGCGAGCGACACCTCGGCATGCGATTACTGCGGAGCGAGCGCGTCAGCACGCGAGTTGTACAGCGGGAAGAGCGTGTCAAGGCGGGTGAGCTCGAACAACGTGCGCAAGTCGTCGTTCAACGCTGCCAGTCGCAAATCTCCACCGAGCTCGCGAATGCGCTTGCCAAGGGAGACGAGGGCACCCAAGCCTGAACTGTCGATGTACGCCGAGTGCGTGAAGTCGATCACGACGAGCCGCACACCCTGCTCCACTTCGTCGAGTACAGCTTGCTTAAACTCCTGACGATTCGTGACGACCAATTGTCCGTCCATTTCCACGGTCACGGTGTCGCGATCTCGAACAAGGCGAAAGCTCATGGAGAGTCAGCTAGGGTCAGACGCAACGAGACGGTCCTCGCCCACCTGCAGGGCGGTAATTGCCGCGACATGCACAATGTCGTCCGCTGTAGCCCCCCGAGACAAGTCGCTGCACGGACGCGAAAGGCCCTGCAGGATGGGTCCGATCGCGGTGGCTGCTGCGAGCCGCTGCACGAGCTTGTAGGCAATGTTGCCTGCATCGAGTGACGGGAACACGAGTACGTTGGCGCGCCCTGCCGCGCTGTCGCCGGACGCCTTGCGGAGGGCGATTTCCCGCACCAGCGCGGCGTCGGCTTGAAGCTCGCCGGATAGCTGCAGCTGCGGCGCCTCCGCACGCACAAGCGCAACGGCCTCACGCACGCGACTGACGGACGGGCCGTCGGCACTTCCTATCGTGCTGTACGAGAGAAAGGCGACAACCGGTTCGTCGCCGACGATACGTCGTCGGTCGGCCGCCGCTGCAATCGCAATGTCAGCAAGCTGCCGAGCCGTTGGATCAGGCACCACCGCACAGTCGGTAAAGGTTAGGACTTCCGTTTCGGCGTTCCGGAACGACGGCACCACCATGTAAAATGCCGACGAGACGGTGCGCACGCCCTGCGCCGGTCCGATGGTCCAGATCGCGGCTCGCAAGATGTCGGCGGTGGTGTGCGCTGCACCGGCGACGCACGCGTCGGCGTGCCCCATCGCGACCAGCGCATCGGCGAAGTAGAGCGGATCACGCGCCAGCCGCTCCGCGTCGTGCTGCGACAGCCCCTTGGCCGCGCGGCGCGAAAGCAAGTGTTCGACGACCGTTGGCGTCCGAGGATCCGTGAGCGGATCCAGCATCTCGATCGGTCCCGCTGGCACCACGCCCGTTGGTGCGTCGCCACGCCGTACCAGGATCGGCCGCACCGTGCCGCGCCGACGCAGCGCGATCACCGCTTGCACCGTGCGAAAATCGGTGGCCTCCGGAAAGAGGACCGTGCGTCTCGTGGCCGCGGCCCGCCGATGCACCGCATCAAGGAACGCCGAGGCGTTGGTCTGTTGCACAGCCGTCAGCGAGTGAAACGTTCGGCCAACTTGCCGACCACCAGTGGATGCACGAGACCGGACACATCGCCGCCAAAACGCGCCACTTCACGTACCATACTTGAGCTGATATAGGTGTTGTCAAGCGATGGTGCCATGAACACGGTCTCTAGGTCAGGCAACAGATGGCGATTCATCAACGCCATCTGAAACTCGTACTCAAAATCGCTGACCGCACGCAGGCCCCGGACGGTAACGCGCGCACCAGTTTCGCGGGCCAGATCCACCAACAAGCCAGAAAAGGCCCGCACTTCCACACGTGGATTGTCGTTCGTGATCTCGCGGATGAACGACACCCGCTCTTCGACAGTAAACAACGGTTCTTTGTTCACGTTGGTCGCGACCGCGACAATCAGCCGATCGGCAAAGGCCGACGTTCGCTTGATCAGATCCTCGTGACCGTGCGTGATCGGATCGAACGAGCCAGCGTAAATTGCAATCCGAATAGCAGCATCAGTTCGTGTGGACATCATCGGCGCGATAGAAGGTGAGCGCGTTGGTGCCGTAGCGCCGGGTCTCACCAGGCGCTGGGTAATCCACGGCGGCGTCATGCTCGATAGCAAAGACGTGCGCAAAGGGAACAACAAGCCACTGCTCCACGAGCAGTCCGCCCGTCACCGCGTGGTAGGGTGGGTCGGCGAACGCAATATCATACTGCCCCGCCGTCAATCCGCGCACGAACTGCACCGCATCGCCACGACGTACGGTCGCACCCGCGTGACCGCCGAGTCTCGCCAAGTTGGCTTCTATGACGACAATCGAGCGTGGCGACGACTCCACAAACTCGCAGGTCGCCGCTCCACGAGAGAGCGCTTCAAGGCCGAGCGCCCCACTGCCAGAGCATAGATCCAGCACCCGTGCGTCTGGCAGGATGTGATGCACGATGCTCATCCACGACTCGCGCACGCGATCACCGGTGGGGCGCACCTCATCGCCCTCGGGGGCGTCGATGCGCCGACCACGCCACTGTCCCGCGATGATCCGCATGCGCGTTCACCCTCCCACGTGCGACTGGCGAAAATCCGCCAACTTGAGCTGCAAGCGGGATGCACCGCGGAATTCATCGCGTTCAAGTCGAAAAGCGACATCGAACGGGCGTGCGACATCCAGCAGTTGCGCACGCGCAGCAAGACCCCAGCCGATGGCTTCCACAGCACCGCGGGGACCTTCGAGCGACAGCCGGATACCGTCGGTCCCAATACGTTTCGGAGCGGCAACCAACCGGACGTCGGTAGACTGAAACGTTGGCGCCGGATTGCCGATACCGAACGGCTCAAAGTGTCGGACGATCTTTTCGAGGTCGTCGCCAACCAACGCCAACGGCACATGCAGGTCAACGCGCAATTCGGGGATCAAGTCAGTTTCGCATAGTCGCGCGCGCGCGACTTCGTCGAAAGACTCGCGAAACGCGGGAATGTGTGCCGCATGCATCGTCAGTCCAGCGGCCGCGCGGTGGCCGCCAAAGCGTACAAAATGTCGTTTGCACGCTGTCAGGCCCGCATGCAAATCAAAGGCGCCGATCGAACGACCAGAACCTTTGCCCACGTCACCTTCTACCGCGATCAACACCGCCGGACGGGCCGTGTGCTCAACAATGCGGGAGGCCACGATCCCAATCACGCCGGCGTGCCATCCGGTGCTGGCCAGGACGAACGCAAACCGATCACGCATCTCGGGGCTTTCAACCTGACGTAACGCTTCCGCGAGCACCACACGATCGAGCTCCTGACGGTCGCGATTGAGCTCTTCCAGTTCGCGAGCAATCGCATTGGCTTGATCCTCGCGGTCGCACAAAAGCAACGCGAGACCAAGTTTGGCGTCGGCGATTCGGCCAGCGGCGTTGAGTCGGGGTGCCAACACAAAGCCGATGCGACCGGCAGTCAGCGGCTTTCCATCGAGTCCGGACGATCGCAGCAATGCGCGTATCCCCACGTGCTCGGACTCAGCCAGCAGCTTGAGGCCGTAGCGCACCATGACGCGATTCTCGCCGCGCAGCGGCGCGACATCAGCGATGGTCGCCAGCGCGACGAGGTCGAGTTGCCGATGCGCCAGCGTGCGTGAGACGCCAAAGGCATCGCACAACGCCAGCGCGATTTTGTACGCGACGCCAACGGCAGCGAGATCTTTGTCAGCCGAGGTACACTCTGGGCGTCGCGGATTACACACCGCATAGGCCGGAGGAAGTGGACCACCCGGAAGGTGATGATCGGTGACGATCACGTCGATCCCTGCTTCGCCAAGGGAACGCACGGCATCAATCGCGCTTGTTCCGCAGTCGCACGTTATCACGAGGGTCGCCCGCGCCGCCTGGGCAGCGGCCACGCCAGCGGGTCCGAGGTCGTATCCGTCGGTTAAGCGATTGGGAACGAATGGCACCACGTGCGTTGCACC
Organism: Gemmatimonadaceae bacterium; assembly: GCA_043718595.1. Classification (GTDB taxonomy): domain Bacteria; phylum Gemmatimonadota; class Gemmatimonadetes; order Gemmatimonadales; family Gemmatimonadaceae; genus Gemmatimonas. The sequence continues at coordinate 16,665 of JAYSVL010000036.1, read as the reverse complement.
AAGTCCGCGCAACACACGCGTCACCAGTGCGGTAGAACTCATGCCGTCGACATCGTAGTCGCCATGGATGAAGATCACTTCATCCGCGCGCACCGCATCAGCGATGCGCGCGACGGCGCGCGACAAGTCGTACAGCGTGTCAGGCGCCGCAAGATGCTCAAGTCGCGGACGCAGGAATCGCTTGGCCAACTCCGGTTCATCGTAGCCACGACTCACCAGCAACCGACATACGGGTTCTGGCAGCAGCAAGGACTCACTGAGCTCGCGAACACTCACCGAGGTTGGCTCAGCGATCGGCACCCAGCGTGCGTCGGGACGCATAGGACGGACGGCGTCCGGTGCAACGCTGACGGTTGACGTCGGCGCCGGAGAGCGACGCGCGGCTATCGGCTGGTGCGGAGTGCGGCTGGCGGTCACCGCAGAATGATAACGGCCCGCGTCTGCGCGATGCGGACGAAAACGCCGCTGGCCCCATCATACGGACGCAGTGCTTCACTCATGGCAGCCGCCGCGCCACGCGCGCCATCAGCTCGCCGCAGGCGATGACGCGACGTACAACAGCGCGCCACAGCCTTCGCAGGTTTCGATCACCTGCCCGCTGGCCATCGCCGGTCGTCGATTGCGTGGAATCGCCGTATCGCAACTGCCGCAACTTAAGTCCGCGCTGAGCGCGAAGACCGCAGGACCACGGCGTCGGCTTTGCACGCGATCGTAACGCGTCATCAGCGCCCGATCCACGCCGGCCACCAACTGCGCACGCTCGGCGCGCGCGGACGCCATGCGGTCGTCAATCGAGTCGCGTTCTGTGGCGACGGCCGCACGTGCTGCGTCCTGCGCAACGGTCGTTGCGTTCGCCGCATCGCGATGGGCAACCGCGACCGCTCGGAGTTCTGCGATGCGACGTGTCATCGCCAGGAGTTCGCTTTCTTCATCAGCCAGGACGCGTCGTGCCGATTCGACCTGCGCCATGGCCGCCGTCGCTTCTTTCAGCTTATGGGCCATGTTCAAGACTTCCACATTCTTGTCATGCCGAATACGGTGCTCGGCGATCTGCGCTTCGAGTGTGTGTAGTTTACCGAGTTCGCGTTCGAGTGCGGTTTCACTGCGGGTCACATCCTCCGCGACACGCGTCCGCGCCTTATCAAGAGCGGCCAATCGTGGCGCCAGCGAATCTCGTTGATTCTCAATGGCGCGCATGCGCGCATCTTGTTCCTGCACACGTAGTAACGCTTCCAGCTCCGAATTCACTGCGCCTCCAGAAAGTGGTATTCGTGCATCATCCCTTCGGTTTAGCCCGCGGACTGCGGATCGGCAAGAGCCGACGCAGTTCCTTGTCCAGCTCCATCAGTTCCCGGGTCAGTTCGATCTGTCGTGACTGCTCTGCGGTCGCCATCTCTTTCATAATGGCGTCAGCTCGCAGTTCGAGGGGACGCGCATCCAGGCGTGCCATACTCATGCTCACGTCAAGCGCCGCCTCCGTCGCGTCGCCCTTCGCGGTGTTGGTCAGGTCGTGCAAGACGAGCAGCGGTTGCGGACTGAGTCGTTCCGCAATCATGGTCAGATCATCATCATGCCCCGCGCTCAGTAGCGCCTGGAACACCGCGCGGTAACTGGCATCACGAAACGCGTCTGGTCCATGTCGTTCAGCGACGCGTTCGACGAGAGAACGATCGATCAGCATCGCGCGCAGGAGGGCGCGCTCGACGGGTTCGTCGCGCCGTGCCCTGGGTGGTACGGTGGTCGCCTGCCATTCTGGTCCCGTTGCGCGACCGCGGCGACCCTTCCATTCCTTGCGGGCCTGGGCGCTCGCATAGGGAGATGGCGGCGCTGGCGCATCGCTGCCCTCGACTCGGGTCGTTTCGACGCCGACCGCGCCGACAGGGCCGGGGTCTCCATCGTCCGACTGTGGTTGCTGCCTGGCGCCTCGCGATGATGCGGGTGGCTCGTCCGCCTCGCTGGCCAGTGTGGCTTTATCGAGTTGTGATACTTCGGCCAGCCGTGCCAAGTACAGTTCGCGCGTGAGCGGATCGCGCGCGGCACGAATTGTCGGCAGCAACTTGTCGATCGCAGCACGCCGTCTCCGCAGATTGGCGAACCATCCCAGCCGTTCAAGCACTTGCACCTGTCGATCGAAGAGATCGATCGCCTGCACAAGCAACGACTCCAGCGCATCGCGCCCACGCGCACGCACAAACGTGTCCGGATCTTCGCCTGCTGGAAGTGAGACCACGCGAACCGTCGCGCGATGCCGCAGCAATTCTTTACCCGACCGAAACGTTGCCTTCTGCCCGGCCGGGTCGCTGTCGTAGAGCAGAAAGATCTCCGCAGCATAGCGGACGAGCAGTTCTGCCTGTTCCTCCGTGAGTGCGGTGCCCAGTGGAGCCACCACTTCCTCGATCCCGGCGAGTGAAAGCCGGATCGCATCGAGATATCCTTCGACGACAATCGCGCGGCTGTTCCGGCGCATGGCGTTCTTTGCCGCGTACAGGCCATAAAGCGTGCCGCGCTTCTGAAACACGCGCGATTCACCGCTGTTGAGATATTTCGGCGTGTCGTCGCCGAGCGCGCGTCCGCCGAAGCCAACGTGATGTCCGAGCTCGTCGACAATCGGGAACATGACCCGCCCGAAAAATCGCTGCCGCGGCTCGGTTTCCCCCTCGCGAAGCACAAGTAACCCGGCGTCAATCAATCGCCCGTCGTCGAACCCGAGCCCGTGCAGATATCGTCGAAGCGACTGGGCGTCCCGGGGCGCAAAGCCCAGGTTAAATCGGGTGCATGCACTGTCGTCAATTCCACGGCCGTGCAAATACTGTCGCGCATCGCGTCCAATAGATTCGTGCGCGAGTTGGGACCGAAACCACTCACTCGCCGTCGCCAATACTTCCCAGTTTCGCTCGTTCGGGTCGGGCGCGATCGTCCGCGACGGCGTGTCGACCACATCAATGCCGACGCGTTCACCAATGAGCTTGATCGCTCCTACAAAATCCAATCCAAGGCGCTTGCGCACAAACGTGAACACATCACCGCTTTCCTGACACACGAAGCAGTGATAGCTGCCACGCTTTTGCGACACGTTAAAGTTTGGCTTAGTGCCACCGTGAAACGGACAGGCCCCGCGATAGTCCGCACCACTCCGGCGGAGCGGCACATATTCGCCGATGATTTGCACGATGTCTGCGGCAGAACGCACCCGTTCGACGGTCTCGTCGGAGATCATCGGCGGCTGTCAGCCCATTGGCAGATCCGTCTCAATGCGGGAGCGGTTCGCATGCGTCGATCATGACAGCACGGCGACCGTCACGCCAGCACCACCCTCGTTCCACGCGCCGAGGCGAAAGCCGCTCACTCGCGTGTCCTTCTTGAGCATCTCGCCCACGCGCGCGCGCAGCGCCCCGGTGCCCTTGCCATGAATGATCCGGAGTTCGCGCATGTCCGCGCGGACGGCGGTATCGAGCGCCTGCATGACGAGATCGTCCACTTCGTCGGCGCGAGCTCCGCGCACATCGATCTCGCGAATCGGTTCGGCGTCCGGCAGTATGCCGGAGAGCGATACGCGATACGCCGGTGGCGGTGGGGCGTCCGTCCGGGTCAGCTGGCTGACCGGCACGGACAGCGTCATCGAGCCAACGGCCACGCGAACGTCAGCGCCACGCACGGACACGACGCGGCCTGGCTTGCCGCCGAGTGTAGCGACAATCACGTCGTCTCCAGCGACGAAGGGCGTCGTTGCACGCGACTCGCGTACCTGATGCGGTCGCTCGCTCGCTTCGACGTGCACGGCTCCTTCGGGCCGTTCGCGCGTTCTGGCCAGCCGTCGCTCGCGTTCGCGCGCTTCCACACTGATCACCTGTTGCACGGCCGCACTCTGCACCGCTGCGGCATCCTCAATCGCCCGTCGAGCGGCGCGCGCTGAGTCCTCGGCGATGTCGGCACTCTCCGACGTCGCCCGTCGCACATCGGCGATGACGCGTTCCACGTCAGCGCGCGCTTCGAGCAAGTACTTTCGCGCTTCCTGCCTTGAGTGTCGCTCGATTTCCCGCTCGCGCTCTCGCACCTTGAGTTCGCGGTCGGCGACGGTGGCGACGCGTGAACGCACTTTCGTTTGCTCGAGCTGTGCGAGTCGCTCGCGCTCAGTCAATCGCGCCTCGCGCGCCTCAATGTCGGCGAGCAAGATGGCAAGATCGCGTTCACCAGTCGGCAATTTTTCCTCGGCCCGCCGCAATACCGTCTCCGGCAGCTGCAAGCGACGCGCAATGCTGATCCCGTAGCTCCGACCAGGCACGCCTTTGAGCAATCGGTAGGTGGGTGCCAACGCCACCGCGTCGAACTGCAGGGACGCGTTCACCACACCGCTCACGTCGGTCGCCAGCAGCTTGAGTTGCCCGAGATGCGTTGTGGCGAGTGTGACGGTTCCGCGGAGCGTCAGCGTTTCCAGGATCGCACCGCCAAGCGCCGCACCTTCTGCTGGGTCCGTGCCCGAACCCAGTTCGTCGACCAGCGCCAGGGAATCGGCCGTCGCAAGCCGGAGAATTTCACCCAAATTCTTCACGTGCGCGCTGAACGTCGACAGACTTGCCTCAATACTCTGTTCATCGCCAACGTCGGCGTAGACGTTGTCAAACACCGCCAGCCGACTCGTCGCGCCAACAGGTGCAGGTACCCCCGCCTGCGCCATGACCGTGAGCAATCCGAGCGCTTTGAGCAACACGGTTTTGCCACCGGTGTTGGGGCCAGAAACAAGCAGCGTACGTTCCGTGGGTTCCAGCGTCAGATCGAATGGCACGACGGGCGTTCCGCTGGCCAATAACAATGGATGACGTCCATCCACGATCGACAACCCAGCAGACGGCGCGCAAAAGGCGAGTGGTGCGCAGGCGTTATCGAGCGCATATCGCGCTCGCGCATACAACGCGTCGAGCGCGACCAAGGCGGCGAAGGCGTCACCTATCCCTTCGTGATGTGGCCGGAGCGCTTCGGTAAGCTCTTGTAACACGCGATCGATTTCGCGTTGCTCCTCAAACTCCAATTCGCGCAGCCGATTACCAAACTCCACCGCAGCAGGTGGTTCGACGAAGATCGTTTCGCCCGTGCCAGAGCTGTCGTGCACGATGCCACCCACATAACCACGCGCGCCGCGTCGCATCGGCATCACCCAGCGCCCATTCCGCACGGTGACCGACAAGTCACTGACCTGATGATGCGGTTCCAGTTTGCGCATTTCCCGTTCCAGCAACCGCACCAGTTCTCCTTCTGCCTGACGAAGCTCGCGGCGTACCCGTCGCAACGCGGGTGACGCATCATCTCGTACGGTTCCATCATCTGCGATGGCACGTGCGATCGATTCTTCGTTGTCGCGCAATGCAATCAGCCGTGACACGAGCGGTGCGAGAAATGCGACAATCACCGCTGGCCGTCGCGCGTCTCGCAACGTTTCTCGCATGCGCCGCGACGAGCGGAGCAGTGTGGCCGCATGCAGCAGTTCGAGCGCAGAAAAACTCAGTGCGCCGATGCGCAGTCGCTTGAGCGCCTCGGACAACTCCGGGATCGGCTCTGACGGCCAGCCAAGCTCTGAGGCGACGAGTGAACGGACCGCCTCCACGCGCGCGTGCTCCCGCTCGATCCAGACTCGATCAGGGCTCGGCACAAGCGCCCGGACTGCCGCCGCTCCCGGCACCGAATGCGCGCGACCGGCGACGTGCGCCAAGAGACGCGAGAATTCCAGAATTCCGAGAGCGTGCGCGTTCATGTGCGTATCGCGAAGAACCCGGCCCAGCGATCGCGCGGGTCCGGGTTCTGAGTTATCCCACCAATGTACGCTTGGCGTCTCGTCGCGATCCGTCCAGCCGCGTTACGCCGCCTCACTGAATCGCCCCAACGCCGTGTCCCGACCTTCGTCCAAGCCGCTCCTACGACAGTCGACAGTCGTGCTGCCGCTAACCCTGTCGTGTTCGCCGATTCTTGCGAACAGCGGCGTTCATCTTGCGCTTGCGTCGCTCTGACGGCTTTTCATAGTGACGATGCTTGCGCAGGTCCGAAAGGATGCCGGCTTTTTCGCACTTCTTTTTGAAGCGCTTGAGGGCCCGCTCGAAATTCTCGTCCTCGTGGATGATGACTTCGGACAAACTCGACCTCTCCGTGGGGTTCCATCCGACTCGCGAGCACGGGGCGCGCTGAATGCGGTGGGTAAAGCGGACTGCGCAACCGCAAACGGCAGGAGGTGCCGAGTGCGAGCGCGTCCTAAGTAGTAATGCGACAGCCCTTCATCTTACCTACGACCAAGCCATCGGTCAAGGCACGAGCGACTCTATCCGGGCGGCCAATGCATCGCCCGCCCGCCCAGCACATGCAGGTGAAAATGGAGGACTGTCTGCCCGCCGTCGCCGCCCGTGTTCGCCACCAGGCGAAAGCCATCATCGGCGACGCCTTCGAGCCGAGCCACTTCAGACGCCAATGACATCACCGCAGCAAGGTCGTCATCACGCGCGCTGAGTACCGAGGTACTATGTCGCCGCGGAATGACCAGCACGTGCACCGGGGCTTGCGGGTTGATGTCCCGGAAGGCCACCGCAAGCTCGTTCTGCGCGACCAGCGGGACAGCCAGATCACCGCGCGCTATGCGGCAGAACAGGCATTCATCCGTCATCGAACTCGGGCTCCTCGGTGATAAGCGACGCGCGGGCGATCGCCAGCGCGGCAATGCCGGCGGTTTCAAAACGAAGAATCGTTGACCCAAGGCGAACGCGCGCAAAGCCCGCGTCCGCGAGCGCCTGCATCTCATCGTCTTCAATGCCACCTTCTGGCCCAAGGGCGATAACCAGCGGCGCGACGAACGCCGCTGCACGTCCAACCATTGGCGCACCCTCGGGGTCGAGCACCAAGCGATCGCCGCGCGGAGCGGCAACGAGGGCCCGCTCCACGTTCGCCTCGGGAAAGATCTGCGGCATCCACGCGCCTTCCGACTGCGCCAGCGCCTGCTCCATGCGCTGGCGAAGCTTCGCCTGAAACGTGATGCCCTCACCGCGTGGAACGACGCTTCTCGACCGACGCCAGAGGACAGGCCGCCAACTCGTTAACCCCAGCTCGCACGACTTCTCAGCGAGCCAGAGCATGCGCTCCCGATCCGCGACAGGGACAAGCAAGTGCACGGCCGACGGGGGCGCGACCTGGGCAACGTCGTCGACATCGACCGCGGCCTGAGATTTGGAAAGCCGTGCAATGCGGCCGGCACCGACTCCGCCCTGCCCGTCACGCAGTCCAATCAGGGCGCCGACGTCCAGTCGTAGTACACGCAGGTGGCGGCAGGCTGACTCGTCGAGGGCACAATTCCCGCCGACCACGAGATGGCCAGCTACGACGAACGTTGGCCGTCCGGCAGCTATCCCCGCGCGATCGATGCTGACCACCAGATGTCTTCTGCGTCTTCCGCCACCACGCGCCAACCTGAGCGCGTCAAAACATCGAGCATAGTCTCGCGCTCCTCGTACAGTATGCCACTGAGGATGGCCTCGCCGTCCGCAGTCAGGGCAGCCGCAAACATGGGTAGCAGTTCCACCAAGACTGACGAGATGATGTTTGCCAGGACCACGCGCACCGGCGCCACCAAGGGCAGTACCGCTGCGGCGTCAGCCTCGAAGAGGTGTACCACAGACTCGACGTTGTTGCGTTCTACGTTCTCGCGGGCGTTGGTTGTCGCGTCCGGGTCGACCTCGATCGCATACACGCGGCAAGCGCCGAGCTTGGCCGCGGCGATGCTCAGTACGGCACTGCCCGAGCCGAGATCCGCAACCACATCGCCAGCTCGAATAACGGACGCGAGCAGCCGAACAACGCCGCGGGTTGTCGCGTGATCACCCGTACCAAACGCCATGCCGGGGTCGATGACGATCGTTCGCGCGAGGTCGCGCCCGTGCGCGAGCCATGGCGGCACGATGGCGAGCGTTCCTAGCTCGTGCGCAACGAGCCGCACCTTCCACGCTTCACTCCAGTCAACGTCCGCCACGAGCTCCGTTTCGATCACGATGCTCGGGTCGGCATCGGTGAGTGCCTGATGCACGGCGGCCAGATCAGCACCGGGAGCGAAATGCGACACCAATGTCGTGCCGTCTTCATGCACGCCCTGCGCGCCACTACTGAAGAAGGCAGCGAGCAACGCCCTGCGCGTCGCCTCGTGTGCGCCTACAGGGCGCGCGCGTACACTCGTCCAGCGACCCGTCTGCTCAGGCACCAAGCGCTTCCTTCATCTTCGACCAAATACTTTTCTCGCGCTGTGGCGGCGCTTGATGATGCATCGTTGCTAGCTGCTTGATGAGCGCTTCCTCGCCCGCCTGCAGCGTCTGCGGTGTCCAGAGCTGCACCTTGACATGCAGATCACCAATGCCCGTGGCGTTCACACGCGGCAACCCGCGCCCACGCAAATGAAACACCGCGCCGCTCTGCGTTCCCTGTGGCACACGCAGCGACAGATCGCCCAGGATGCCTGGCACAGCAACATCTGCGCCGAACACGAGCTGCGGATATGTCACCAGCGCCTCGCAAAACAAATCTTCTCCATCACGATCAAAGCGAGCGTCGTCCTCCACCTCGAACACGACCAATACATCGCCGCGCGTTCCACCTCGCGGTCCGATGTTCCCTGAACCACGCATCGTCATGTACTGCCCGGTCGCCACACCCGCGGGCACGGTAATCTTGAGTGTTTGTTGCGCGCGAGCGCGGCCTTCTCCACGACACTTTTTACACGGCGACGACACGACGATGCCCTCACCGGCGCACGAAGGACACGGCGCGACCGACACGAACTGCCCGAAGAATGAACGCTGCGCCCGACGCACTTCACCTGCACCGTTGCACGTCGTACAGGTCTTGGGCTTCGTGCCTGGCTCGGCGCCGGATCCGTCGCACGCGTCACACGCGTCGAGCACTTTCAGCACGACAGTTTTCTCCACACCCATTGCGACCTCGGCGAGCGTCAACGAGAGCGGCAACTTAATGTCGGCGCCGGAGCGCGAACCCGACTGTCGACCGCCAGCCCCGCCGCCAAACAAATCACCGAAGCCGCCAAAGTCGCGCATGAAGATGTTGAGCGCTTCGGACAGGTCGACATGCTGATATTGCGCTTGCGACGCGCCACGCAAACCCGCCTCGCCATAACGGTCAAAGGCTGCGCGCTTCTTCGGGTCGCGGAGCACGTCATACGCCTCCGTAACCGTCTTGAACTTTTCTTCGGCGTCCTTGGCTCCACCGTTCTTATCGGGGTGCCATTGTAAGGCAAGCCGTCGGTACGCCTTCTTGATGTCGTCGTCAGATGCATCGCGCGGCACGTCGAGCACCGCGTAGAAATCAGCCATGTCTAAATCTCAGGTGCGCGTGAACGAGCGATCCGCGCCTGCCCCGGCGCAGCTCCCGTTGAACTTCGGTTAACACAACAAATCGGACACGAGTTGCGACGTGTGTCCAACCAGCGCAATGACCTTGTCGTACGGCATGCGTGTAGGTCCGATCACCCCAATCACGCCACTCAACGTACCCGCCGAATACTCCGCGGTGACCACGGTGAAAGGGTCGAGGCGAGGGTCTCCGTGCTCGTTACCAATCGTGATGGAAATGCCGCTCGAACCGGGACGTCGTTCCATCAGCGTTGCAATTTGCTGCCGAGTCTCCGTTAGCTCAATTAACTGACGCAAGCGCTCGCCGCTGGCGAACTCAGGCTGATCGGCGAGCAGCGAGGGTTGACCAATCATCACCGTCTCCAGTGGGTCGACCGCTCGACTGAAAACCTGCTCGCCCTCCTGCACAAAAATATTCAGCAGTTCGGCCGCGCCCGGATTGGTCCGCACATCACGCAATCGAGCCGCGAGGGAGGACTTCACCTCGTCAAGGGTGAGCCCTGAGAGTCGTTCGTTGAGCACACGAGTGACCTCCACCAGTGCTTCGTCCGCAATGATACCGGGGACCTCGACGAAAATGGTCCGTACGGCGCCGCCAGTGAGGCCCAACACCATCAGCAGACGATCGGAGGCAACACGCACCAGTTCCAGTTGACGGAGCGTCGCGCGTTCGAAACGTGGGCCAAGAGCCACGCCGAGTTCCTGCGTCAACACTCCGAGTGACTGCGCCGCGCGACGCAGAATATTTTCGATCGCCGAGCCACCGAGCGCGATTTCCTCAGCGAGCTTCCGCTGCTCGGCGTGCGGGATCGACTCCAGCCGCGTCAGCGAATCCACGTACACGCGATACGCCTTGTCGGTTGGGACGCGACCTGCAGACGTATGCGGATGAAAGAGAAATCCCTTCTCTTCCAGATCGCTCATTGTATTGCGGATGGTCGCCGGAGAAATGCCGAGGACGTAGCGACGCGACAGCATACGCGACCCTGCGGGCTCCGCCGTTGCCACATAACTGTGGATGACCGCTTCCAGGACCTGCCGTTCCCTTTCGGAAAGTTCTCCGCTGTACGTCATAAGTGTAACGCTATCAATGACTTCGGAACGCTGTCAAGTCTGCGGCGAGGGAATCTAGGCGCAGCCAGCCAGTCGCCGTGCAGCGAATTCTCTCACGAGCGACGTCGGTCCACTCAACCCAACCCGCTGCGAGCCACGATGCCACGTGGGTACCCTCAGTCGCGTGGAGAGTCAATCCATCACGCGTACGCAAGCCGAGGTAAACCGCTTCTGCGCTCCGATTTTCGCCCGTCAACGATTCGCATCCGTCTACCGGGTCGACGGCGGACGTGACCCTACGGAGCCAGGCGGCATATGCCGATTCATTCCATCGACGCTGGGTGCCGTCGAATCCATGCGCAGACGGGCCGACGCCGAGGTATGGCGCTTCGTTCCAGTACGCACTGTTGTGCCGAGCGCGTCGTCCGGGCAGGGCGAAGTTTGACACTTCGTAGTGCTCGAATCCGACGTCAGTCAACTGGTGATGTGCGTGCAGGAACTCGGCCTCATATCGCTCCTCTGGGCTTTCGACGGATTCTCCGCGCGCGCGCCAGCGTCCAAGTGGCGTGTGCGTCTCGACGGTTAGGCCGTATAGCGACACATGGTGCGGGCGAAGCGTCGCTACCTCGTCGATGTCTCGCTCCCAATTTCGTTCGAGTGCATCGGGCACACCAAAGATCAGGTCGACCGAGAATGCGTCGAATCCTTGCGCGCGTGCAAGCGCCAGCGCATCGCGCGCTTGTTTCGCGTTGTGCGCGCGATGCATCCAGCGCAATACGGCGTCATCAAAGCTTTGTACGCCAATCGATAGCCGATTGACACCGGCCACCCGCCAGGCACGCAGTGCGTCGATCGTGATGTCCTCCGGATTGGCTTCGAGCGTCACTTCAGCGTCTACGTCGAGTACCACTCGTCGTCGTATCGCGTGCAACAGCGCTGACACACCATCTGCACCGAGTCGGGACGGAGTTCCGCCACCCAGATAGAGCGAGTGCAGCGCGTCGCAGCGCCGCCCGACTTGACGCACCTCCATCTCCGTTGTCAGCGCGTTGATGTACTCAGCAACTGGCACCGCGCGCCGGACAGCGATGGAAAAATCGCAGTAGCTGCATCGACGCGCGCAAAAGGGAACGTGAACATAGAGATGACGAAACGGCACATCGACGTTCTCAGGACACGTCATGTCGTGTTCGTATTGCGACGGCTCATGTGCGCACTTGGGACCGGATGCGGCCGTCCACACCGATGACCAGCAATCCCTCCACTTCCAGCGCTCCGAGAGCTGCGCTGACGGCACGAACCGACAAGGCCGTTCGCCGTGCAATGTCGGCAATATCGGCGGCGCCGGCTTGCACCGCGTCCCAGCACGTTGCCGCATCACCGTCCAGCGTCACGGTGGCCAACGGACTCGCGCGCACGTTGAGCATCGCGAGCACGTCGTCGGCTGACAGGACGGGTTCCGCATTCCGCTTCAGCAACGCGTTGCTGCCGGCGGCGCTTGGCAAGTCGATGGCGTTCGGTACACAGGCCACGGTACGACCCAAGTCGATCGCGTGATTGGCGGTGATGAGTGCACCGCTCTTCAACCCGGCTTCGACCACAACCGTCACGTCCGCTAGTGCGGCGATGATGCGATTGCGCCGCGGAAATGTGCCACTGTGCCCGGTCGAGCCCGGCGCGAGTTCAGACAACAAGAGACCGTCGCGGGCAATTTGTTCCTGGAGCGCACGATGATGATGTGGAAAGTACATGTCGACGCCGGTACCCAAGACCGCCACGGTACGTCCGCCTGCGGCCAGTGCTGCCTCGTGTGCCGCGCCATCAATGCCTCTCGCAAGGCCACTGATGACCGCGACTCCAGCACGCGCGCATGCGGTTGCGAGCGAGCGCGCCACGCGAAGTCCGTAGCTGGTGGCCGTTCGCGTGCCCACGATGGCGACCGCTGGGGCGCTCGCTGCAGCCAATGTGCCGCGTGCAAACAGCGCGGCTGGCGCATCCCGCAGCTCGTGAATCCGCGCTGGATAGTCCCGGTCAGCCGCGATGAGCACACGCGCACCCGTGCGTTCCGATGCTTTGAGCACGCGGTCGGCTACGTCCAGCGCGATGCTTCGCGCCTGTTCACCGTACTGATGCAACGCCGCCAGCGCGCTACCATGCTCAGCGATTTGCCGCTGCGCCGTAAGGTCGCCAATTCCGGGTATGCTGCTCAGCGCGAGGGTCGCCCGCGTCGCAGACATGTCACCGGTCGGCGTCGTCATCTGTGGCACGCGTTGGTTCAGCAACAGCGCGCATGGACAATAGCTGCGACCACCAGCTATCGAGCAATACATCCAGGCCGATCCGCCCGGGAGCGCTGATGGCAAAACGTCCAAACGCTCCGGGCGCATCGATGTCCGGAATGTAGTGCTCACCAAGCAAATCAAGTTTGGAGAACACCACGCAGTACGGTTTGGCCGCCAGTGCCGCCGAATACTGCGTGATCTCGTTGCGCAGCTGGTCAAGTTCCGCTTGCCAGTCGTCGGACTCAATCGGGATGAGAAAGGCCAGCATTCTGGTGCGCTCAATATGGCGCAGGAACTGGAGCCCGAGTCCCTTGCCTTCGTGCGCCCCTTCGATGATGCCTGGGATATCAGCGACGACAAAGGAGCGATGATCGCTTAACGGCACCACACCGAGGTTTGGTGACAGCGTAGTAAATGGGTAGTTGGCAATCTTTGGACGCGCTGCAGAAATCACAGAGAGCAGTGTGCTTTTGCCCGCGTTGGGTTGCCCCACCAGCCCCACATCGGCGATCAGCTTGAGTTCGAGTTCAAGGTCGCGAGCCTCCCCTTCCTCGCCCGGTTGCCATTCGCGGGGCGACTGATGCGTTGCGGTGACAAAAAACGCGTTGCCTTTGCCGCCGCGCCCTCCCTTGGCGATGACAAACTCGTCGCCACGTTCGAGAATCTCGCCAAGCAATTCGGATGTGCGGGCGTCGCGAATGATCGTCCCCTGGGGTACGGGAAGAATGATGTCATCGCCAGAGCGTCCGGTGCGATTCGAGCCCTCGCCATGCTGACCGCGCTCCGCCTTCCACGAATCGCGATAGGTGTAGTCAAGCAACGTGGTCAGGTTGGAATCCGCGCGCACCACGACGTCACCACCACGACCGCCGTCGCCGCCGTCTGGCCCGCCCATGGGCGTGAACCTTTCGCGCCGAAATGAGGTTTGCCCCGATCCACCCGTCCCTGCTTCAACTTTGACGATCACGCGATCAACGAACATGAATCCTTATCGTACGAGAGTGGAGAAGGGGTCGCGAGCTGCGGTAGCCTCTCGTCCGTGAGTTATCGACCGCGAACGCGCGCCCACAGTGTTCGGTACCGCACCACGTCCGTGGCGTCCAAAAACTCATTAACGACGGCGAGGGCCTGCGTGACGGCGTCATCCGACGCGCCGGCATTGCGCGCACCATGCAAATGCGAGTGCAGCTGCCGATCCTGTCGAGCGACGGCGCACGCGGCGACCACACATAACTCGCGACGTGCCAAATCCAATTGGGTACGACCGAGCACCTTGCCGTAGCCCCCAACGATCATCCAGTCGTCCAGCGCCGGATGTAGTGCGGCGATGTTGGCGCGCAGCTGTGCGTACGACGCGCCGTACACGGTCGCGCACGTCTCTTCGCCGCGCTTCGCGAAGAACGCTTCGTCGCCCTCATGATTGTCGTCATGCGACGGCGCCGCTCGTCCGGACACGCGCCGCCACTCGCGCGCCGCGTTGAGCGCGCGCGGGAACCCAGCAAAGAGATACGTCTGCAAAATGACTTCTTCGACCCACTCTGGCCTCACCTGCTCGATCGCGTGTGCAAAGGCTGTTCGCATGTCTAACTCACTGCCACCCGCAACTACCGCGGCCAACCGAATCAGCGCTGCGGTCTCAACATCGACGTCATGTACTATGGTGCCTCGGCCACTGGCATGCGTCACCAAATGATCGCCCACGGTACCAGGATCATGCGGCCCAAGACCGCTCATGCGATCGCGCCGGTCATTTCGCCGCCAAGACGCACCGCGCCCACCACGGCACCCCGCGTGTTGCGCACCACCCGCGAGGCAAATTCGCGCAAACTGACGGGCACCGGGTTTGGAAGGGCGCCCAGCTGCATCAACAAGGCGAGCACGGGCAAGTACTGCGCTCGAGGGGCACCGTCCTCCACCTTCACGGCGATGCCAATGCCGCGATCCGTCAACGCCAACGTGTGCACCCCTTCGGCGCCGATCTTGCACAGCACGCGACCTTTGCAGGCGTCCATTACCAAGGTGTCGAAACGATCGGTGCCCGCCACAAGAAACGGGTGCGCCGTCATCGCACCAACAATGCGCGCCGGCGCATCATCACCGCGTGTCGCCGCAAGCACCAACCGTGCATAGGCCAACGCCATGCGGTAGAGCGGCAACGCAAACACGGTCACCCCGCACCCGTCGACGGCGAGCGGCACGTCATGCGCATGCACTCGCGCCCATTCGGCAACGGCGGCAAGCGCACCCTGCTGCACCGGGTGGTCATTTCGTTCGTAACCCGCCGTGCTCCACGATGCCAACGTCGCGCGAGCCAGCATTGCGGCGTGCTTTCCAGAACAGTTGTTGTGTAGCCGGGAGAGCGGTCGTCCCGATTCCAACGCCAGTCGAGCACCGCGAGCCGTCAGTGGTTCGTGCGCACCGCATGCCAGGTCGCCCTCCTCCAAGCCAATGCGCGACAGCATCGCCGATGCAATCGCCACGTGCTCTGGCTCGCCGCCATGCGAGGCGCACGACAGTGCCAGTTCTTCGTCACCCCAACCCAACTGCGCCAAACCATCCTCGCGCACAAAGGGCAACACCTGAAACGGCTTCGCGCACGATCGCCACCAGGTGACGAGTTGCTCGTCACGGAATCCGTGCAACAACACGCCGTCCGCCGACACCACAGCGGCGTGTACGCGATGACGAGACTCCACAAGCGGACCCCGGCTCACACACACGTCGAGTGCCTCGCTGCGCAGCTGGAGTTCGGGTACGGACGCCTCTGGCTCCGGGGTGCGTGGCGAGTGGGTCACAGCAGGGAAGATAACAGCCTGCAGACCGCCCGAGCCTTGCGATGGAATCGGCTCTCGCCGGCCGCGTCGCAGGACTGCGCGTCCACGCACAAGTCGTGTTGTCGGCAGGCGTGTGCGGCTCTTAGGTTCACTCGCCATGAGACCCTCCCTGTCCCGCGACCGACTGGTTCACCTGCTCAGTGCTGCCACCGCACAACACGTGGTGGTCATCGGCGACGCGATGCTTGATGTGTATTTGCGCGGCGACGTGGATCGGATTTCGCCCGAAGCGCCGGTTCCCGTGGTGCGCGTGCGCGAACGTCGCATGGCGCTTGGCGGCGCGGCTAACGTTGCACAAAATGTGGTCGCCCTGGGTGCGCGGTGCGACCTTGTCGCTGTCGTCGGCCATGACAACGCCGGCACCACGCTGCGCGCACACCTTGATGCGGCGCACATTGAGTCTCGTTCGCTAGTCACGATCGACCGTCCGACGACCACGAAAACACGCGTGATGGCGCGAGCGCAGCAACTGGTCCGATTCGATGAGGAAGAGGACGCCGATCTCCCCGACGGTGACATCACAGCGGTGCTGCATGCGGTGACTCGTGCCCTTGACGGCGCGACCGCCGTGGTCTTCGAGGACTACAACAAAGGCGTGTTAGTGCCAGCGGTTATCGAGGGCGCCATGGGCCGTGCCCGTGCGCGGGGCCTTCCCGTCGTTGTTGATCCAAAATTTCGCAACTTTTTCGCGTATCGCGGCGCTCTTGTGTTCAAGCCGAATCAGCGAGAACTCGAAAGCGCGCTTGGTGCCGCCGTTGACGTGGAGCATCCGGCTACGCTCCCGTCGACGTTACTCCGTCTTGGCGTCGAACATCTGCTACTCACACTCGGCGAACGGGGCATGGCGTTGGTGTCCGCTGACGGCGTCATTCATCGCGTACCGACCACGGCGCGCGAAGTGTACGACGTTGTTGGTGCCGGCGATACGGTGACGGCATATCTCGCTACAATGCTCGCTGCCGGAGCAACCGCGCTAGAGGCAGCGATCGTTGCCAACTTCGCGGCCGGCGTGGAGGTCGGGAAGCTCGGGGCGGCGACGGTGTCGCCCGAGGAAGTTCTCAGCGCATACGACGCATTCGTCGAGCGGGGTGACGATCGCCTCTCCCACAC
>JAYSVL010000350.1:0-4927 GCA_043718595.1 Gemmatimonadaceae bacterium | reverse complement strand
TTCCCCGCGCCGACGCGCGAGCTCGCGTAGCACCAGTTCGATCTTGTCCAGCACCCGCGGGTCGATCGCGGCATAGCGCGGCCACACCGTCTGAGCGTCGTGGGCGATGAAGTCGCGCACTTTGAGATGTCGCGTCAACATGAGATCGAGTTGGTCCTCATGCACTTCGGCAAAGCCGGGCGGCGGGGACGACACCTCGTCGTGTGACCACTCGGCGGGATAGCGCCCGATTTGGTAGCCGTTGAGACCGCGACCCAGCTTGAGCTCAAACGGAACCAGCACGGTGAGCTTCGGGCTGTCGATGCGCTGACTGACGCCACCACGCGTGACGGTGAGTTCGTAGAATCCCGCTTCGAGCGGCACCAGCATCGTGTCGCTGTCGAGCGGACGCTCAACATCGGCCGACTCATTGCTACCAGCGCGAACCCATCGATAGGTGAACCCCATCGCCGAGCCGTGCACCGTGAGCGGGAAGATCACGCGGTCGCCCGCGCGAGCAAAGCGCATGAGTACATCGCCACTCGCCCCGTGCGCGCTTTCGCTGGCTTCCACCACTGGCACGCTGCGTTTGATGCTTTCCGCCGCCGAGCCCGCGAGAAGCTCGGTCGGTGGCTCGTACATTTGCACGGCACCGATCGCGGCGACACCACAGGCGAGAATCGTGAGGCGACGACGGATCACAACCCGCCCCAGCGCGATCGCAAGCCTCGCACATCAATGTGCACGAAGGGGCCATGCTCCGACGTTGCCGGATAGAGTCCAACACCACCAACCAATTCGGGGTGGTGCTGCTCCACGCGATCGGCAGCAAGGGCGAGCACGCGTGCATCGGCGATGTCGACCCGACCGTCCCCGTTCAAGTCACTCATCCAGTCTCGCGCGCCATTGACGACGTAGACGTCCGCCGCGTCGCCGTACTGATGCCGACTGTCTTTGACCCGCCCGCCAGCACCGACACCCAACGCGTTGTACTGTGGCGTACGAAATCCAGACATCACTTGCAAGCGGCGTACAGGCACACCCATGCGTGTCAGCTCGGTGATGACCAGTTCCAGTTTGTCTAGCAGTGGCTCGCGCAACACCAGGTATTTTGGCCACACCTGTTGCTGATCGTGCGTGAGAAAATCCCGCAACGCGAAATGCTCAGAGACTGCCGTATGCTGGTTGACGCGCGTGACCTCAATAAAACCTTCAGGGTTGGCCTTCGGTCCTTCACGAACAGCTGTGCGTTCGTTCGGAAAAAATCCGATGCGATAGGCCCCAATGCGACCGAGCACCTTGTCAGCGAACGGCCGCATGGTAATGAAGTGAAACGAGGCCGGTGCGTCGGCCGCATAGACGCCAGGGTGACGCGACGCCGAGTCGCCGAAGAGCTGACGAAGGATGGGCAGGCCAGCAGCACGACGCGGGCTTAGGATGCGCGCGCGGAGTTTGCGACTGAGCCCTCGCAGCGAATCCAGAACACCGTCTGTCTCGACTACCGCGGACGTGAGTCCACGGGCCGACCCGCGGCGCTCATTAACATGCGTGGAACGGGCTGCGGAAATCACCAGCGCGCACGCAACGAGCGCCCCCGTCGCGGCGATGCGGCGACCGGGGGTTAGACGCGAGATTCGCGATGCCAGCGAGGCAGCACGGGTCAGCGCGATATTGTTCAGGTGAGCGGATTCGGGTTTCTGCACGGATTATCTTCGGGTTGCGACGAGCGGTCCACGGAGAAGGACGATTCAGCGTCACTCTCGAAATATAGCGCCGCCAGTACCAGGTCACGCCAAAAACGGCGAACACGGTATGAGCAGCATCACTGTGCTACCGCGCGTCCGCGCCTTCGTTCCCGTAGATTCGTCTCGGCCGCAGTGTACCGAGTGCTCGTCTCCTTTCTCTCCTGATCAGGCATGCCTGCTTCCGTGTCGCGCCCTGTTGCCCTCGTTGTGCTGGACGGCTGGGGCTATCGTGAGGCTCGGGAGGCCAATGCGATTCAGCTGGCGGACACGCCGAACTGGCACCGAATCTGGTCGCATCCGTCGCGGACACTGCTGAGCGCGTCTGGCCGCGCCGTTGGATTGCCGAGTGGCCAGATGGGCAACAGTGAGGTCGGACACATGAACCTGGGCGCTGGTCGCGTCGTGATGCAGGACCTCGTCCGCATCGGCCTGGCAATTGAGGACGGATCGTTCTTCACCAACTCGGCGTTGCTGGCGGCCTGCCGTCAGGCGCGCGATACCAGACGCACCCTGCATCTCGTGGGTTTGTTGGGTGACGGCGGCGTACACGCCCACGATGATCATCTGCTCGCACTCGTGGAGCTGGCGGCGCGCGAAGGCGTGACGCGCGTGGCGCTACACCTCATGCTGGACGGGCGCGATACACCGCCAAAGTCCGGAAAGGGCTTCTTGCAGGATGTGCTCGCCCGCGTGGGCAAACGGGCGCAACTCGCTTCCGTGTCTGGCCGGTACTACGGCATGGACCGCGATCATCGCTGGGAACGCACCGCCGAGTGGTATCGAGCGGCGGTGCTTGGGACGGCGCCGCTGGCAACGGACGCGTTGCAGATGGTTGACGAGGCGTACGCTGCCGGGGTGACCGACGAGTTCGTGCACGCGTTCACGATGGCCAGCGCGAGCGGGAATGCGCTCGCGCCGATGCGTGATGGCGACGTCGTCATCTGTTTCAACTTTCGATCGGATCGCATGCGCCAGCCGCTGCACGCGCTCGCGATGCCGGCGTTTGATGGGTTCGAGACCGGCGTGCGACCTGCTGTGTCGATCACCACGATGACGCGGTACGAAGAAACGTTTCCGTTTCCACTCGCGTTCGCTCCGCAGTCCATGCGACATCTGGTGGGCGAAGTGATTGCCGATGCCGGTCTCGCGCAGCTACGAACGGCGGAAACGGAGAAGTATCCCCACGTTACCTTTTTCTTTAACGGCGGACACGATGCGCCGTTCGCGCGCGAAGATCGCGCCATGGTAGCAAGTCCCAAGGTTGCCACCTACGATTTACAACCGCAGATGAGCGCGAGCGGTGTGTGCGATGTGTTATGTCACGCGCTGGAGCATCGCACGCACGATTTTGTATTGTGTAACTTTGCCAACGCAGACATGGTCGGGCACACGGGTTCATTGCCGGCCGCAATCGCTGCTGTGGAAGCGGTCGATGCCTGTCTTGGTCGCATACTCGCGGCCGCTGCGCTGGGTGGTGCGCGGTTGATCATCACCGCCGATCACGGGAACGCCGACGTGATGGTGGACCCGATCACCAGACAGCCACACACAGCGCACACGACGAACCTTGTGCCGCTGGTGCTGCTCGATCCCGATGGCGACGTGCCACTGCGCGCGGGTGGTGCACTATGCGATGTTGGACCAACCGTGTTGGCGATGCTTAACGTGACGCAGCCCGCCGAGATGACCGGTCGCGACCTGCGCGACCTTTCGCCCATTCACACCTCCTGATGCCTGTTCTCCGCTCGTCGTTCACGTGTGCGTCTTCTGTCGCTACCGCCTTGTTCGTGTGCGCGGTGTCCGTGCCTCGCAGCACCGCGGCGCAGATTGGGCATCTGCCGCTTAACAGTCCGTATGAAGATTTCAGAACGGGACAGAGTCTCACGATCACTGCTGGACTGCTTGGGGTGAAGCGCGACCCAGCGGGTGTGGCACCCAAAGCCGGCCCCCTGCTTTCGTTGCGCTATGATATTGGCATCGGCGGGCCCGCGTTCTTTTTTGCGCGCTACACGTACGCGCCGTCTGAACGTCGGCTACTGGACCCGGGCAAACCTGCGGTGACGCGATTGGTTGGAACGCCGAACGTGACGACGCACGTTGCTGATCTCGGGCTCGACATTGCCCTGACGGGCAAAAAAACGTGGCATCGACTGATTCCGTCGCTGAGCTTTGGTGCGGGTGTGGTGAGTGACTTTGCCGCCGCGGACACGGGACTGTATCAGTTTGGCACGAAGTTCAGTTTCTCGTACGGCCCCGGCGTGCGCTACCTCGCGCGTAACGGCTATCAGGTACGCGCAGACGTGACGAACTTCGTCTGGCAGTATCAGTATCCGGACAAGTACTTCGTGAAATCGTCGGACACGACGTCGGTGCTCAGTGATACGCGAGCGCAGTCCGTGTGGCGTGGCAATTGGGGGCTGTCCGTGGGCGTGTCGATACCCATTTTTCGGTAGCCGCTTCGTGCCGCGCACTTCGCTCACGCGTCGCGTGCTGTTCTCCGCGGCGCATCGCTACCGACGCGATGATTGGAGTGATGCAGAAAATGCGGCCGTGTTCGGCGCCTGTGCCAATCCGCACTTTCATGGACATAGTTACACCTGTGACGTGACCGTTGCCGGACCGGTCGATGAGGAGACGGGGTTTGTCGTTGATCTTGCCTTCCTCGACCAGGTGTTGCAGCGCGAAGTGCGCGATCGTTTTGATCATCGCAACATCAATCTGCAGGTTCCGGAGTTCGCCGACGGTCGACTGATCCCGACGGGTGAGCATCTCGCGCGCTTCATTGCTGAGCGCGTGCAGGCCGCCCTCGCACATTCGACCGCGCTCGTGATTCGCGTTCGTCTCGCCGAGGATTCCACGTTGAGTAGCACATACGAGTTGGACGCCTGATGACCACACGCACCCGCCTCTGTGCTGCGCTGTTGCTCGGTGTTGGTTGTCGCGGCATTCCTGCGACGACAACGCCGAGCGTCAGTCCATCGCCGGCACCCACGGCCCCGATCGCGCCGCATGTGCCAGAGCCGATTGCTCCGGCGATGATTCCTGCGGTACAGGCCCCGCCGCCAACAGCGCGCGACATCATTCGCGGCATGGCGGACTCCGTGTTCCTCGCACCGATGTGGCGCAACGCGCGGTGGGGCGTGATGATTGTCGACGCGACGACAGGTGACACGATCGTGACGCATGATGTCGATCGTCTGTTC
>JAYSVL010000349.1:0-4929 GCA_043718595.1 Gemmatimonadaceae bacterium | reverse complement strand
GCAAGTCGGCCGACTTGGTACACAACGCGTCTATGGCTCATACGGTCGGGTGTACCAAACACTTCCCAACAACCTCGCGGTCATCTGGTTCGTGGACTACCCGTGGCTCATTCGTTACTACTCCACCGATCCACGCAAACCGGGCGCGGTGCTCGACAGCGTGCAGGATTTCAGCGCCACCGAGGAACAAACGTCCGTATCGGTACCAGGACTGCACGGCGACAACTTTGACGAATTCACGCTCGGCTACGACCGCCTGTTGAGCGTCGGCACGCGACTTACCGTACGCGCGATGCATCGACACTTGCGTTCGACCTTTCAGTGGGGCCTCGACTTTTCACGCACACCGTACTGGGCACTTGGCACACCGGGACAAGGTGACTTCGACTTCCTGCCTGCGCCGAAGCGTGATTACTCCGCGCTTGAGCTGGTCGCCGACGGAACGGTGCGAGGCGCGCGGTATCGCGCTTCATACGTTGTGTCGCGCACGTGGGGGAACTACCCTGGTCTGTACTCGCCCGATCAGGGCATCGGGAATCCCGGACAGAACGCGGCGCTGCTCTTCCCTGAGCAAGCGCCAAACAGTTCGGGTCTTCTGCCCAACGACCGCACCCATGTACTGAAGGTGAGCGCCGCAAGCACGTTGAGATTCGGCCTCGAATGGGGTGCGTTCGTATCCGCACAATCAGGTTCGCCAATCACCGAGTTCACGGCCAGCGAGTCCGGAGGCACCTTTTCGCCGAACTTTCAGTCGGCGAGGGGCACAGCTGGTCGCACACCTGCACTATGGAACGTTGATCTCCGTTTGGCTTACGCATTGCCCATCACGCACGGACCTCGAGTGCGCGCCGTGCTTGACGCGCTGCACGTTGGCAATCCGCGCGGCACAACGCGGGTGGACGAAATGCACTATACCACGACAGACCAGAGCACGTCTCTCAATCCGCAGTACAAGAGTGCGGTGGCATTTCAGGCGCCGATGGCGGCACGACTCGGACTCGAGATCAGCTTTTGAACGCACCGGGCCGGTCGCGTTGCGCCGAACCGACTTTCTGACATGACGACTGTCATGCACTCTCCGACGTCTCCGCTAACGTTTGGCCAACTCCAACACCCACGCGTCAGACACTGAGGTAAACGTCGTGCAGAGAAAGCCAGCGGGCGGTGCTCGGCGCACGGGTTGGCAATAGTCGTCGCGATTCGTGCTGTGACCGATCAGTTGTGAGCGACCGTTGAGTGAGATTTTCAGCAGGTCACTCGACGTGTTTAGACCGGCGATGATTGCGGATCCGTCGGCGGTCCAGCCAATGGGGTAGGCAGGGCCCTTAACAATTTGCCGTGCAGGTCTGCCGACTTCGACGATCCACAATCCCGACTGCGCGTTGTCGTAGCTCTGCTTGTAGAATGCGACAGTTTGACCATCGTCCGATGGAGTCGGACCGTAGACCGCCGCATTAGTGTCCACGGCCACGACGGTTGCTGTCTCACTGACTGGATCCACTGCGCGAAGCTCGCGTTGCGATTTGTCGGCGAAGTAAATGACCGTGGATGGGGCCCAGCTAATGCCGGTTCCTGCAGCGGTCCTGCTCGCTGGAATCGTTCGTAGCGTTCCACCGGCGGCGACTCCAACCACGCCAACATGCGGGAAACCGTCTACCCTCAAAATGCATGCCAATTGTCCACCATCAGGCGACCAGGCAACGGTGAGCGCTCGCTCATGGCCCATCACGTTACCATCGAACGTGAGCTGGCGAACGACTCCTGAGGCCACGTCCATCAGCCAAAGGTTATCTCCGCGGGCGTCGCGCTGCACGAACGCCAAGCGCGTACCATCGGGCGCCAACACCCCGCCCCATTTCATCGTCGTGCCATTGGTCAATGGGCGCGCCCTACTGTATGCATCGAGCAGCACGATGTTCGCGTGCTGCGCACGGCGTGTATAGGCAACTCGCGTGCCGTCGTCCGACAACGACAACGCCGATGAGTACTTCGTAAGGGATTCCCAGGACTCCAGCCCGGACGCCACAACCTGGGATGGACCTGCGGTCGCACGCCCATTACGTGCAAACGGTATGCGCACAAGTTCGGAAGCATCGCGCAACAAGAAAATCGCGCGGTCATCTGGAGCCCATACCGGATTGTGTAACGAGTGACCATTGGTTTCCCGCGCAATTCGCGTTGGTGGCTCACTGTTCGAAGAAAGCCACAGCTCAGTGGTCGAGTCGGTGGATCGTTGCAGCGCGAACATATTCGTTCTGTGCGACCAACTTCCGGTCTGGTTCTCGCTCGCAAGGGGGAATGCGAGCACCAGCGTATCTGAGTTCGCTGTTCCGAACTGCGTGATGCGCACACCGTCGGCGTTACCCGGACTTCCGCCCCACATTCCGACGCGTTTCCCGTCTGGCATCCATGCGCCGTGCGGCACGATATCGAGCACAAACTTTGAGACGGGGAGCTCGCGCACGTCGCCGCCGAGCGGCGCAAGAATGTAGCCGACGGGTTGTGTGCCGGCCGTTGCCGTCAACAGCAATCGCGAACCGTCGGGCGACCACGCGAGCGTAAACACGTCAGCAGTCGCGAGCGTGAATAATCGGATGACGTTGCCTCCGCCGTTGAGATCCGTCATCAACACTTTGAGACTGTCGCCGTCATGCGTCACGTACGCGAGAAATCGGCCGTCGGGCGACAAGGCGGAATTCTCCACGTTGCCGTTGAACGTCACTTGCTTCTTTGATAGCACCACCGGTGGCGGCGACACGAGTGGCCAGTAGCGGGCCCACGCCGCCACGCTCGCAGCAACGACAGCGACGGCCCCGATCGTGAGTTGCCAGTGCACGCTCAACGCTCGTGGCGCCATCTGTGGCTCTGCCCTTGGCGCTAACGGTGGCGTTGCGACAGCGATCGGTTCGTGCAGCGCGTGCGCCAGTGCCGCCGCACTTTCCCATCGTTCGCTCGGATCGCGTGCAATGGCACGTGTCACCGCCGCCGTCAGCGTTGGCGAGACATCGTGTCGCAACGTCGCGATCGGTGCAGGATCAGTCGTCAGCACCTTGGCCATGATGGCCTGCGCCGAACTCCCCGTGTGCGGCGGCGTGCCGGCCAGCATTTCGTACAACACGGCACCCAGGGCGTACACATCACTCCTCGCATCCACCACACGTTCACCACTCGCCTGCTCTGGGCTCATGTACGCCGGCGTCCCAATCGAGATACCCGTCGCCGTCAGTCGTTCACCGCCGGTGTTGGCCGCGACGGAATACGCAATGCCAAAGTCGGCAACCAGTGCAGCGCCATCGTGAAAGAGAATGTTCTCCGGCTTGATGTCGCGATGGATCACGCCGCGGCGATGCGCGTAGTCGAGCGCGCCCGCCACATCACCGGCAATGCGCACTGCATCGGCAATGGGCAACTGATGCTCACGAGTGATCCGCTCGCGCAACGTCTCGCCGGTAACATAGGGCATCACGTAGTACAGCAGCTCCCCGCTCGCGCCCGAATCGAACAGCGGCAAAATGTGCGGGTGCTGCAAACTCGCCGTGACACGGATCTCCGCCAGAAACCGTTCGGCGAACTGCGCCGAGTAGAACTCGGGGCGCAGCACTTTGATGGCGACCGGTCGCGCATGTTTGATGTCCTGCGCCAGATACACGGTGGCCATGCCGCCGTGGCCCAGCTCGCGCTCGACGACATACCGGTCGCCGACGGCACTCACGAGCGCGGCATAGTCAGGCGAGGTAGTCATGCTGCAACAATGTGCTCGGTTTCTGGATTGTCAAACTTTGCGATCGTGTGGCAGCGGTCGCCCTCGCGACGTCGACATGATCACCGCCCATCGTCCGTCAGGATGCCGTTCGATGGGTGTCAGCGCCGGGATAACTCCAGCAGCCAGACGTCAGAGACGGCTATCGGCGCCGTGCACACAAGTCCTCCAGCCAACCCCGCTCCCGATAGTGTGCACACATCGTACCTGCCGGTCCGCCGCGCCACGACACGGGACCGACCGTCAAGTGCAACCTGAAGAATATCGCGTGAGCCCCCTGATTGGACTGTGACCGCGACATTGTCAGCCGTCCAGCCGATCGGAAGAACAAACGTGTTGGACAGCTGACGTGGGGCCTGGCCATCAGTGACGACCCACAGCCCCGAAGCTTTGCTCTCCTCGGCCATGCGGTAGTAAGCGATGTGTTTGCCGTCGCGGGACGACATAGAAGTAGACATGGTGCTTGTCGAGTCAGTAACGCGAATGGACTCCTGACGCGTGTCTGGGTTCACCGATCGAAGCGAGTGGCCAGATGCATGCGTAAACGTGATGTCTGCGGAGGGTGCCCACGCTATTCCAGCGGTGCACGTTGGGCTGCTGGCCTCGATGATGCGCGCTGGTTCGCTGCTCGCCACCGTTAGTACACCGAGCCGCTCGGTGCCGTCAACGACCATCGTCATCGCCAGTCGCCCCCCGGTCGGCGACCACGCGAGACAGGACGAGCGCGACACAGCCACAACGTTTCCGCTGAACGTCACCTGGCGTGCGTTCCCTGTCACCAAGTCCTGGATCCATACATTATTTCCGCGTTGATCGTATTGCACAAACGCGAGAAGGTTACCGTCAGGCGAACGCGTGCCGCTCCATTTCTGCGCCGTTGTATTCGTCAGTGATTGCGAGCGGCCGTCGGCCGCGAGCAACAGCACATTGGCGTGCTGCACCACACGCGTGTATGCCACGCGACGACCATCTGCTGAAACCGAGAGGGCCGACAGGTCCGCATCAACGCCCCAACTCTCGAGGCCGGAAGCGAGCACGCGGGCTGTCGCAGCAGGCGTGATGCCGTCGCGCGCCAGTGGAATCCAAATAAGCTCGGACTTTCCGCGCATCGCCAGAATAGCGTTGCTATTCGGCATCCACCGTGGATCGCCGAGTGCAGAGTCGGGTGT
>JAYSVL010000348.1:0-4934 GCA_043718595.1 Gemmatimonadaceae bacterium | reverse complement strand
CCGCTGCGAGCCGACGCGCCTCTTTCAACGAAGTTGCAGGGTAGTCGCCGAGCTTCTTCCAACGCACCGCCTTGCGCGAGGCACCCTTCACGCGGTACGTCAGCCACCACGCCTTACGTCCGCTCACCCCGATCTGAAGTCGCAAGCCTGTCGTCGAGGCATCTGGGTAGAGGTCGCGGGCGGCCGACGGCGTGGGAATCGCACGGATGAACGTATCTGTCAAAGCGATCGCTTCGCGTGTCGGCATGGAATCGAGACGGCAAAATGGCCCGGTCTAACACCGGTCTAACACAATTTGATGTAGGCGTGTGAACACAGGTGCGCGAGAACGAATGATAGTGTACACGCTAAGTGACTGCTATGCAATGGTTTTCGCAGCTCACCGTGATCACCGGCGGATACTTCGAAGGCATTTGAAAGCCTGCGAATACTCCAAATAACGTGCGCCACACGACTCATAATGCCGGGGTCGCGGGTTCGAGTCCCGCCCCAGCTATTAGTACAGCAGCCAGTGGTTCCCGTGGAAGAGTTACACTACGTTTGTAATAGTGCCCCAAATCGTCGGCGATGTGATGAGCGTCACTGCCGTCTGATATCACTCCAGAGTAAGTTCATGTAGCGCAGACAGCAGGCGTCGACGACGGCGATGTGTTGCGCAGGATCGGCTTCAAGAGGTTCCAGATGAAAACATCCGCTCGTATTGCCCTCGTCGTCTCCGCAATTGCTGCTTCATCCGCTTCGGCGCAGATCGTACAGTTCAACACGCCGTTCGCCGCCAGCAACATGATCACGTTTGAATCCCTCGCCCTCGGGTCTGCGGGCGTCGGATTGTTTAACGGTTATGGAGTGACGGTCTCCGGCGGATGTTTCCTCGCGAATAGCTTCTCCGCCGCCGGATTCGGCAGCGCGGGTCAGGCCGGTAACGTCAGTGCTGGCCCAACGGTCTGCGCCGCGGGCACTGTCAATCAGCCCGTCACGCTCACCTTCGACCGACGCGTCACCTACTTCGGTCTGCTCGGCGTGTCTAGCGCCGCCGGAAGTACGCCAGGGACGCTGACGCTGACCACCATGCACGGCTCCGTTAGCGTTGTCGACGGCAACTTCACAAGCGGCTCTCCAACGTTTCTCGGCTTTTCGGACCCAGAAGGCGTGACCAGCGTGACCATCTCCGCTAATGGCGACGGCGCGTTCGCAGTGGATGACATCATCTTCGTGACCAACCCTGAACCAGCGAGTGTAGCGCTGCTGGCTGCTGGGCTGCTGGCCGTTGGTGTCGTCGCCAGACGAAAGCGCAACGTCGCCTAACTGCACGCGCTGCTCACGACACCGCTCCATCAACGCCCGCTGATCACGCGGGCGTTGTGCTTTGCGGCGCACACTTCAGCGAACGCCTCTCGAGCGAATCGCCAAATCCAGCGCCTCTGCCACGCCACCACGATCGACATCGCCGACGACTATCTGCGCGGCTGCTATCGCGCCCGGTTCGGCGTTTCGCATTGCCACCGCACAACCCACGATGTTGAGCGCAGGCACGTCGTTGCCTCCGTCGCCGATAAACATCACACGATGGAGTGGCACGCCGTATTCGGCCGCGATCGTGCGCACCGCCGTCCCCTTGGTCACGCCCGCTCGCGTAATGCCAACAAATGTCGTGTCGGGCATCACGGGCGACGTTGACGGCGCGATCTCTACGCCGAGCATCGCGTCGGCCAGCATTGCGGCTGCTCCCTCGTGGGACAACACCCACTGGGCCCGCACGACGTCGCCCGGCACTGACTCAAACGCGCGCGGTGCGAAGGGTACGCCGAGCAGCAGCGCGTGTTGTTCTGCGCGCGCCGATGTGCTTTCAAAGACGTATGTAGCGTCGGTGTAGAGCTCCAGCACGTCACCGGATGCACGGGCGCGCGCAATCAGCGAGCGAGTAATGTGCGCGTCGAGGCACTGTGAGCGCGTGGCTCCATCGGCCAGCCGCACCACACTCGCGCCATTCTGAAAACTGTGCCAGCCCGTCGCGTGCAAACGCGTCGCGTAGTCGCGCGCGAGACCAAACGCGGGACGACCCGTGCAGACGACAAGCTGGATGCCAGCCGCCTTCGCCCGCTCTACGGCGGGCCACACAGACTCATGGACCATCCCGTCGGAACCGACGAGGGTGCCATCAATGTCGATGCACACCATGTCGATCGCTTCCATTGCGACGGTCATCCGCGAGCGCGCGCGCTGACAGTGCGCGGCACACGCGTCGCGCTCACGAGCGTCGTGATGGTGGCTTGCCGGAAAGCACCGCGACTGGCGTCGCTGGTGGTTCGTACGCGGCGTCGAGGGCACCGCAGTCGGCCCATTGTGACACGATCTCGGCGGACATGCCAACATCGTCACGCAACGCGGCACAGAGTTCGTCGCGCGTCAATGCGTCGGACTGCACGCCGCCGGTCGTCTTCCGATGCCGCGTGTGTCCCTGCAACACGGTGCGTGCACCTGCACGGTTGTAACGCACCGACAGATGATGATTGAACGGACCTTTGGTGCGCGAGATTTCGTAACGCTCCAAATAAAAGTCCTGATCCACCGGATCGATCAGCAGACGACAGGGAAAGTATTCATCGTATGGTGGCGTATCGAACCACACGAGATGAGTGCCAGCATCCGGCTCCACTTCCACACCAAACAACGGATCACGATCGACGTGCAGCGCATTGCCAATCGGAATGGGATACATCATCAGCATGGACGAATCGACGAGCCAATCGACATCATCGATTCGCACCTTCACTGACCCATGACCCGGTACCCCAAGGTCGCGCATGGAGCCGGCTACGCGTCGAGCATCAAAGCCATACGACGACACGAGTGCGAACAACGCGTTGCTGCTCGACCAGCAGGTGCCGCCGGTGCCGTGTACGAGAAAGTTTTCGAGAAAATCATCGGCGTGCCCCCCCGGCAGCGGGCCCGTATCGCCTGTGCGCAACGCAATCAGCTTGCGCACATTGTCAAAGGGCACCTGACGACACCACGCCGCATAGAGCTGCCGCAGTCCTACAAGATCACGCGGCAGCTCCGTCGGAAGACCGAGTCTAGCCGCGACTCGGTCCTGCAAATCACTCGATAGCACGCGCGTTAGAGGCGCGGGCGGGTGACGCGCGGCACCTTGCCGCAGTTGGCTGGCCACGTTGCCGGCCAGTTACCCGGTGAACGATCACGCTTAATGAATTCTGGATCTTCCGATGCGAGGTACACCATCATCGCGGCCAATGTCGCGTTGTGCTTGAGATCGTCGAACACAACCTTGTCGTACGTGTCGCGGTTGGTGTGCCACGTGTAGGTGCCGTAGTTCCAGCCCACGGCGCCCATGCCAAACGACGGCGTGCCGAAGCAGGCAAACACCGCGCCATCGGTGCCGCCGGGATTGCCCGTCGGAATATCGTTGAAGCTCCACGACACGACATTCGGACTGAGGCTGTCCGTGTAGAACGCGGGCAGTTGCGAGTACCACGACTTGAGGTGACGGCCGATGTCGGTGAGACCCGACGACGACAACGACTGCACGCGCCCGGTTCCATTGTCCTGATTGAACAGCGCCTGCAAGCCCTTCATCACTTCCGGGTGATCTTCCGTGAACGCAGTCGAACCGTTGAGTCCCTGCTCCTCGCTGGCCCAATGACCAACCATGATCGTGCGTTTGGGCTTCGGGTACACTTGTTTGAGAATGCGCATCGCTTCCATCGCCATCAGCGTGCCAGTGCCGTTGTCTGTCGCGCCGGACGATCCGTCCCACGAATCGAAGTGCGCCGACAGCATCACGTACTCGTCTGGTTTTTCGGTGCCGCGAATGGTGCCAAGCGTGTTAAACGCAGGCTGTTCACCAAGCAGCTGTGCATCGAGATCAAGACTGACGATGGGTTTCTGATTGTTTTCGGCCAACCGGAATACGAGGCCGTAATCCTCACACGTCAGCGTGACGGCGGGTGCAATTTTGTTGTAGGTCTCGAACACTTCGATCACCCCCCAGCCGCCTTGACCACCGGGTGGCGCAAAGCCGCCGCGACCCTGGGCCGCCGCCGAGAGGCTTGCTGCTGGACCACCGCCGCGATCACTGGCGCCGCCACCCGCGCGGCCGCCGGGTCCGCCACCACCGCCCGCGCCCCGTCCGCCACCACCAACTGGAAACTGTCCGCCACCCTGCGCCGCAAACGGATTTGGAAAGCCGGCGAGTTTGTTACGCGACGAAATCATTCCAGCCACACCGGCTTTCTCGAGCCGCATGCCAAGCGAGCCCGTGCCAAGGCCCAGCGCGTACCCGGTGCCACGATACAGCTTGCCGGAGTCCGGGCGCAGATCCGGTCGAGTCATAACCGTCCAGTCAGCTAACGCGCGCGCCACCGCCGAATCCATCCGTGCCTTCGAGGTCGGCGTGGCGAAGCGGAGCCAGTCCTCTGATGGCCTGCATGTAGGATAGGCGGGCGACAGCAGCACGATCTTGCCTTTAGCCTGCGGCAGCCATTTCACGAACTCGGTGCTGTCGCTGAACTTTGGCAGAACGATCGCCTCCGCTCGCACCTTCTTTCCACCCGTTCCCGGGCTCCACGCCAGCATCGTGCCTTCAAGGGAGCGCACGCGCGGCGCCATCAGGTCAATATGTGACACACCGCGACGCCAACCGCGCCATGTGCCGTACTGATCGCGCTTCGTCTCGATTCCCCAAGCTTTGTATTGATTCATCACCCAGGTGCTTGCCGCAGTGAGACCGGGGCTACCGGTGAGCCGTGGCCCGATAGAGTCGAGCAATACTTGCGCAAGCCGTTGGACATGCGAACTGTCCATGCCGAGCCGCCAGATGCGCTGGATGTTTGGGTCGGCCGATGAAGGCTGCTGGGCCAGGAGCGGCGCCGCGCCAAGCAACACCGATGTGCAGGCGATACGAAGACGAACTTTCA
>JAYSVL010000347.1:0-4941 GCA_043718595.1 Gemmatimonadaceae bacterium | reverse complement strand
TTTGTTGAGGGCGCTCGCGGCCAGGCGTCACCGGAACGCCGCCATCACCACCGGTGTTATGTGGGTACGTGATCGACCACGCTTCACCACGGAGAACGGGATGACCTCGCTCGACAAGTCAAAGAACGAATGGCAAGCATTGCTCCCCGCCGACAGTTACACCGTCTTGTTTGAACACGGCACCGAACGCGCTGGTACCAGTCCACTTGATGGCGAAAAACGGACTGGTACCTTCGTTTGCGCGGCCTGTTTCCTGCCGCTCTTCACGACCGCAACCAAGTTCAACAGTGGCACGGGCTGGCCGAGCTTTTTTGACTACAAGCCAGGCGCGCTGGCGATGAAGAAGGACTACAAGCTGGTGCTGCCTCGCACCGAGTATCACTGCGTGCGATGCGGTGGACATCAGGGTCATGTGTTCAAAGACGGCCCCAAGCCCACTGGACTTCGCTATTGCAACAATGGCGTCGCCCTCCGTTTTGTGCCGGACAGCGAACCACTTCCCGAGTTGCGCACCTAGCCGTCAGCGCCTAGCCCGCCTTAGCCCTGACTGAACGGCAACTGCGTATGAACCCAGACGATCCGCGGCTGCGAGAGGATCGGGCAATCCTCCGGTTACACTTGAGCCAGCGTCGCGCGCACTAGGCCCGCAGCTGCCGTCCTCGCCATCGCGAATTGCGCCATCGACTCGCGTCCAGCAGAGTTCGGTATGACGAACGACCGAAGATTCTCAGAGCAGGAAGTGGCGTTCATTTTGGAGCGCGCCGCCGTAGCGGAACAGGAAGAGTCGTCCACAGACGAACCACGAGAATTGACTGACGGTGTGAAGGCGCCTGCGACCGGAATGACCCTCCGTCAGCTGACCGAGATCGCGCGCGAAGCCGGTCTCTCGCCAGACTCCATTCAACGAGCGGCAAGCGCCGTGTCCCGTGGTGATCTCGTCCCCACGCAACGGGTCACATCGTTCGGCCTGCCCATTGGCGTTGGTCGAATCGTCGAATTCGAACGCCGCGTGTCAGACAGCGAATGGGAGCGGATGGTCGTGGCACTTCGCGAGACTTTTCAGGCGCGTGGAATCATGCGGCAGGAGGGGTCACTACGCTCGTGGAACAGCGGCAATTTGACGGCCATGCTTGAACCAACAGCGACCGGACATCGCTTGCGACTGACCACGCGCAAGGGCGACGCGTCTGGCATGATCGGCTTTGGCATCACCATGCTGTCGATCGCCGCCGTGATAGCCGCGATCGTCGTGTTCAGTCAACTGTCGCCGATGCCGTGGTGGTCGCCGAGTGTGTTTGCTGCGATCGGCATAGCGGCGATTGCCCAGACCGCGTTGCGTCTGCCCCGCTGGGCCCGCACCCGAGCGGCGCAGATGGAGGCCTTCGCGGACACTGCAACGGCGATTCTGGAAGAGAGTAAGACGTGACGTCCTGAGGGGCGGAGATTGGTGCGTCAGGCGGCGACACCTCGAAGCGTGGCTGCCGTTCCTCGCACCAGTGGCATGACCTGCTCCGCGACGCGCTCCAGTTCTTCCAGCTGTGGACTGCACTGCAGCAACAACAGGTCAATGCCCGCGTACTCAAACTCACGAATACGTTCCGCCACAAACTCCGGCGTCCCAACGAGGCCAGCGCGCAGTCCGCGATTGGACACCGAATAGTCCATCAGTGAGAGCTGCTGCTCCAACTGCGTGTTCGCCACCCAATCGTTGTAGTTGTGGTATCCCGGTGACCCCGGTTGTACGTCGGTGATACGGGCCAGTTCACGTTGCGCGTCAGCCTCGGTATCGCGCACGATAATGTACGCGGCCATGCCGAACTGCATGGCGGGCCCGCCAGATGCCACGCGCCGTGCGCGCATGTCGGCGATCTTCGGCGCAATACGCTCCGCCGGATCACCGTGCATCACGTACGCGTCGCAGCGGTCGCTGATGAGCGATTTCGCCGTATCGGACTCACCGCCCGCGTACAACACGGGATGTGGGCGTCCGCGGCTTACGATCGGCTTTGGTTCGACGATGAGTTCGTCCACTGAGTAGTACTGCCCGTGAAATGTCAGCGACTTCTCGTGCCACGCGCCCTGCAACACCGTCAACCACTCGGCAGTGCGCGCGTAGCGATCATCATGCTGGTCGAACTGACTGCCGTAGCGACGCGCTTCGTCCTTCCACCACGACGACACGACGTTGAGTGACAGGCGTCCGTTGCTGATCCGGTCGATGTTGGCGGCTTGCTTGGCGAGCGTTGCCGGGTGGTGAAAGGTCGGTCGGACCGCCACCATCAACTCGATGCGCGACGTGACCGCGGCCAGTGCGGCAGCGGTGGACCACGCATCAAGCGCGGGTGCGTTGATGCCTTTGATATCATTCAGAAAGAGCTCGGCGATGAGTGTGAGATCATAGCCGATCTCCTCACTGCGTCGCACAAGGCGCTGGATATACGGCCATGTTGCGTCCATGCCTTCGTCGGGCACGTTGCGCAACCAGCCACCGAACACGGGAAGCCAATAGCCGAAACGCATCACGCTACCCGCTGTTCAACACGCGGTGGGACGGCTGCGGCGATGCGCGCCTGCAGATAGTCGACCAGTCGCTCGAAGGGATCGAAACCGACGACGTTTGGTGCATCGGCCACAAAGTTCGAGAGCGCATTGACGTCGTAGAAATAGTGCCTGCCGTCGCGATCGTCGACCAAATATTCGATGCCACCGACGTCAAGCCCCGACGCGCGCGAAATCCGCTCCACCTGTGCAATAATCTCGGCCGGTGGATGTGCCGCCTCGACGCGCATACCACTCGTTGGTGCATCAATGGCGCAGGCGCCGCGCACAAGATCGACACCCGTGGTGGTCTGGCACGCATCGGCTGGGCAGAGGTCGAACGAACCCGTCGCCGGAAACACGTTGATGGCGTAGAGATACTTCCCACCGAGCGTTTCGACGCGGGTGATGTGCCCGTTGCGGAGTGGCGCGGATTCCTGGACCAGTGCGGTGCTGTCGATGCCCAAATCGATCGTGCCATTGGCAACTGCGTCGGCGAGTGCGTTGCGCGTGTCGTAGCGCACGATGCCCGCTCCACTCCCACCGACGTTGGCTTTCACCAGCACCGGGAAGCGCAATGCATCAGCGGCAGCGAGTACCTGCGACGCATGATTGACGACGCGAGATCGCGGATACGGCAGCCCCAGTTCGCGCAGGAGGTCGAGCTGGTTGGCCTTCGACAGTTCGAGCGCATACGCGGCGACGCCGTTCACGATGGGCACGCCGAGTCGGTCCAGGTGGCGCAGCCAGTGCAACGTGTAGTGAATGGACTGTCCGTGGTTCCGCAGATAGGCCGACGGGCTGGCGCGATTGAACACCAGTGACCACGGAACCAAATGCTCTGACGGGTCGAACGAATGCGCGGCAGCGTTCAGCCGCTCGTAGGGGATTCCGCGTCGTTTGAGTGCGGTGAACAGCGGGCGGAACCAATCAGGGTGCTCATGGAATACGGCAATGGGTGACGCAGACATGGGTGCTCCGTGGAACAGGTCGTACCGTCCAGAAACGACAAAGCCCGGGCTAAAGAAGCCACCGGGCGTTCGCGTTTTAGCTCGTTGTTTAGCGTCGCGGCAAGAGGCGGCAAATGACGACGTTGTGCAGTTGTTTGGACATGTTAGACGCACGATAGCACTTAGTCAAGTGCTGAGGGAGTTTCCGTAGCGCTCGACTTCGTCGCACTCAGCGTGCGAGGTAGTGGCGTCGCCGCGGCTCCGGGAAGTGCTCAATCGCATGACAGAGCATCGTTCGAGGCATCGCCGCGACGTGCGCGTCGAGAAAGCGTTCGAGGGTGGCGCGGTCTCCGTCGCCAATGTCGCGCAACATCCATCCCACGGCCTTGTGCATGAGATCGTGCGGGTCGGTGAGGAGTAGACGAGCGATCCGCAGCGGGTAGTCAAACTCACCCTCCTGCACCAACCGGAACAGCGCGAGCACACCTATGCGTCGCTCCCAGAGCACGCGCGATCGCACGAGCGTCTCGAGCGGCGCGCGATCGCGATTGAGCAACCACCC
Source organism: Gemmatimonadaceae bacterium (assembly GCA_043718595.1). Classification (GTDB taxonomy): domain Bacteria; phylum Gemmatimonadota; class Gemmatimonadetes; order Gemmatimonadales; family Gemmatimonadaceae; genus Gemmatimonas. Next base: position 891 of record JAYSVL010000347.1, on the reverse strand, counting down.
GCCGACAATCTGACGCGCTAAGCAGTCCACGAGGTCCCAGTTGTTGATGAACTGGGTGTGTTGCAGATAGCGCGCAAAAATGTCGGCCTGTTCCGATTCTGTGCCGCGCTCAAATTGCCAGACAAGAATGAGCAGGGCGAGGTGTCGCGCCTCATGCCAGGGCAACCGGAGCAAGGTCATCGCGCTACGGATAGGGAGTGTGCGATTCTCCTTCGACAGTCGCCGAAGCATCGGTACGGGAATGCCAAGAAACTGATCACCCTCGCCGTACTCGCCGGGCGCTGTCTTGAAGTACGCGTGCGAGTGCAGGGCGCGCACCGGGTTGCGGAGCTTCAGCAGTGCATTGAGGATGGATGTGGCGGACGGCACGGCGGTGGGCGTGTGCTTCATACGTGCGACGAGTGAGAGAGGGGCGATGGGTTGACGGAGCGCTCGGAGTCGACAATAAAGGCACCGAACATTTCCCATGTTGTGCAGTCGTTTCCCATGCTGTGAGGGTCCTTCCGACCATGTTCACCTATATTGGCAATCAAACGTCCAATCTGTCCAACCCAGTCATTGAAAAACTGGAGCTTGCTGTGCTGCAATCATGTCAAAACCCGCGCACCCGCGCACCCGCGCACCCGTATAGCCATCACCGCCGGACGTTCGCGTCGGGTTTGGTGCGCCATTCGATTTGCGGCAGGCCAGGTGGACGCGTGCCGCAATGAGGCGTATCGGGCGTGGCGCGGTCGCCGCCGCGCTGTCGCCAGTATCCTGGTTGCAGCTAGGCCGCCCTAGCGCAAAATCGCTGACCAGATCAACGGCTGTGTGCCCATGGTCTGACCGCGATATTGTGGACGAAAGCCAAAGAGCACTGCGTGGCCCTGGCCGACGGTCACGTCGACCATC
>JAYSVL010000346.1:0-4953 GCA_043718595.1 Gemmatimonadaceae bacterium | reverse complement strand
CGAGGTACGCGAGCCCGAGCTGACGCACGTAGCGCAGCCGCTGGAACGCCCGCGAGTCTACGAGCCGCAGGGCGACAGGGTCAACACGGATGTTGTTCCAGAGGGGATCTCGAATGATCTCGTCGGGCATGGCGAGACGGGGTTACGTCATCCTTGCGGTCCGGCATCCCGAATCGCCGCCGCCACGCTGCCGAACTTCTCGAAATTCTTCCGGAACATCTCGGCGAGCTTCTTCGCCTGCGTGTCGTACGCCGCGGCATCGCTCCAGGTGCCGCGTGGATCGAGGACGTCGTTCGGCACGCCGGGGACGGACTGCGGGATCGCGAGCCCGAACACCGGGTCGGTGCGCGTCGAGGTGCCAGTGAGCTTGCCATCGAGCGCGGCATGCACCATGGCGCGTGTCAGCCCGAGTTTCATGCGCTTGCCGACGCCGTAGGCGCCGCCGCTCCACCCGGTGTTCACGAGCCACACGTTCGACCCGTGCTCGTCGATGAGACGGCCGAGCATGTCCGCGTACTGTGTGGGGTGCCAGACGAGGAATACGGCGCCGAAGCAGGACGAGAAGGTTGCCTGCGGCTCGGTAACGCCGCGCTCCGTACCGGCCACCTTCGCCGTGTAGCCGGAGAGGAAGTAGTACATCGCCTGATCGCGCGACAGTCTGGCGAGCGGAGGCAGCACGCCAAATGCATCGGCCGTGAGGAAGATGATGTTCCTGGGATGACCGCCGCGTCCGGACGGCACGTGATTCGGGATGTACGGCAGCGGATACGACGCGCGCGTGTTCTCGGTGATCGACTGATTCGCAAAGTCGACTTGGCGCAAGGGTTCGGTAAGAACCACGTTCTCGAGCACCGTGCCGAACATCTGCGTCGTGCGATAAATGTCCGGCTCACCTTCGGCGGATAGGTTAATCACCTTCGCATAACATCCACCTTCAAAATTGAACGTGCCGTTCGGCGCCCATCCGTGTTCGTCGTCACCGATCAGGCCACGCTCCGGATCCGCCGAGAGTGTCGTCTTGCCGGTGCCCGAGAGTCCGAAAAACAGCGCCGTATCACCGTCCGCACCGATATTCGCCGAGCAGTGCATCGACAGCACCCCGTGCTTTGGCAGGAGGTAGTTCATGACCGTGAACATCGCCTTCTTGAGCTCACCCGCGTAGCGTGTGCCGCCGATGAGAATCGTGCGCTCGGCGAGGTTGAGCACAATGAACGTGCTGGTACGCGTGCCGTGTCGGGCCGGGTCCGCCTTGAACTCTGGCGCGTGATAGACGGTGAAGTTCGGCGCAAAGGTGGCGAGCGCTTCGAGTGCCGGGCGGATGAACATGTTGCGGACGAAGTTCGCGTGCCACGCGTTTGGCAGGATGTATCGCACACTGAGCCGAGTGTCGGGATCGGCCCCGCAGAACAGATCTTGCACAAACAATTCATCAAGGCCGTTCAGGTACTGCTGCACATCGGACTTGAGCAGGGCGTAGTGTGCCGGGGTGATCGGCTGATTCACTTTACCCCAATCCACGTCGGCTTCGGACCCTGGCTCTTTGACGACGAATTTGTCGTTTGGCGAACGGCCAGTATGGGGCGACGTCACCGCAACAAAGGGCCCCATATCGGCGATGCGGCCTTCGTTGCGCCGCACCGCGGCTTCCACCAGCTCCGGCGCGGTGAAATTCCAATGGACGCGACCGCTCGGCGCGAGGCCCTGCGGCGTCAGGCCGCCCGCGCTCTCGCGATGAGCCGTGCTACTATGGTGTGGTGACGTCATCGACACGATCCTTGGTAGAGAACGAACAACGGGTAACCTCCCCGCCGGTGAGCGAACGAGATGCGGTGGTGCGCCTGGATTAAGACGGCGGCGCCCGCAAGCGGGAAACATGCCCGGGCGCGCGGAACGTCTCAAGCAGGGAAATCGCTCACGTGACGCTGGAAGGCGAGCCGTTTCACCTTACAGTGTGAGATCAGGCCGACGACCAAGCAGGTAGCGCAGGGTTCGCACGTCGGCGGCACTTGGTGCGTTCACCAGTGGCGCTCCAAACATGACGTCGGTTGCCATGTCGCTGTGTCCGCCGATACCGAGCGCGTGTCCGAGCTCATGCATGACCAGCCGAGCGTATGCGGCCTGATCGGCGACACGTCCCCGATCAACGCGAATCACCACCGACGCGACGCCAGCTTCGCCACTGGTCAAAACGAATTGCTGCGCGACAGTTGGCCTTGCCGTCTCGGCGCACAGATAGGTGTAGCCTGCCGCGCCTTGCGGATCGAAGCCGCAACTGGCTGGCACGACGGGTAGTGCAGTTGCACGATCATACACGATGATGTTGGCTTCCGCGATACGAGCGGTCACGGCAAGTGTGAACTCGCCGAACGTGGGCACTGCATTCCACGCCACGATTGCCTGTCGCACGGCGGCCGAAAGCGATGTGGCGGCGCCTGCGTTGTCTTCGGCTGTCCACACGTTGATTACACGACCGGATGGCCATCGATAGAGGATGCCTCGCGAGAGCGTTGTTGGATCGTACGCAAACGCTGGTCGTGCAGCGGTGGGCGCATCGCAGCTGGCACTCAACGTCAGCACAGCGATCATTGCCGACGAGCGTCCGGCACGGCGCAGCACGAGGCGCACGTTCATCGCGACAGTGACACGCCGGCGGCGAGGCGGCGTACCCACCCAGTTGTCGTCAATCCACTGCTGCTCGCATCAATCCGCAGCACACCGTACCGAACAAACACGGCTTGATCACGCGCATGCCTGGTACTTGTGCGATGCAACGTCATTCCCGCTTCGACGAGGGGAACGACACGTGCGACGTCGCGAAATGGTGTGAGATTGCGCGCACCGCCCAGCACCGTGGCGCCGCCGCCGACATTCACGGCTATCTGCGGCCCGCGCGCTTCCGGGAGAAACAGTGAAGCCGTAAGGAGCATGTCGAACTGTGTGAGAGTACCGGCGGACCAGCGCATGTCGTGCTCGCGGAGCGACAGCGGCTGCGCACTGAATCGGGAGGCGAGGCCAAGCGCGCGTTTTTCTCCGACGATGCGATTTACCGTCAGGCCTGCCATCACTCCTGGCGTTGTCGTGATCGTCGGGTTGTTATTGCCCACCAGCCAGGTGCTCCCGAACAGTGCGCCGATTTCAGCGCTCGTCGTCCAGCGATTCGTGCGCGACGTGTCATCACCGCGAGTCTGCGCAGCGACGGCAGTGGACACAAGGCTAGCGCCCGCGACGATCAGGCGATGCGCTCTCACGCGGCCGCGTACGCGCGCAGCAACCACAACATTCGTCCATCGGTCGTTGCGGCGTCATCGCCCTTTGGTGTCTCGATGATCTTGGGCACATGCTGCAAACGTGGCTCGGTCATGATGCGCTGAAACGCTGCGCTCCCAATTGTGCCCTCGCCAATCAACTCGTGGCGGTCGAGATGGGAGCCGAGCGCCGCTTTGGAGTCGTTGAGATGCAGGCAACCAAGCTGCGAAAGTCCCAGCACGTCATCAAAATGCGTCAACACGCGGTCAAAATCCGAAACGATATCGTACCCGGCCGCCCACACGTGCGCCGTATCTAGACAGACCCCGATGCGGCCCCGCAGCGCAGACGGTACTCGGGACAGCAGCTCCGCCATTTCCTCGAACGTTGATCCGAGGACGGTGCCTTGGCCGGCGGTCAGCTCCATGAGCAATCGCGTATCACCATGTTCGGCGTCAAGCGCGATGCCAATCGCTTCCGCATTTCGCGCCAAACCGCTCGCGCGATCGTCCATGAAATTGCCAGGATGCGACACCAGCGCATCCAGTCCCAACGCATGACACCGACGCAGCTCCGCACGAAAGCTGTCGATGGATCGGTCACGCAGCACGGGATCAGGCGACGCAAGATTGATCAGGTACGAATCGTGGGCGCAAACCCATCGCACGAACGTGCCCCGCATGGCGGATCGAAATCGTTCGGCCTCATCAACCTCTACGGTGCGCTCCACCCAGCGATTGGCTTGCTTGGTGAAGATCTGCGCCCCAGTCGCGCTGATCTCCAACGCTCGCTGCGCGGCCTCCCACGAGCCCCCAGCGACACTGACATGCGCGCCAAGTGGCGCACGGTCAACGCGATGGTTCCCCGCGTCAACGGAGATGGGTGGCAGCGGCGCGGTCCTCTTGGCAGGCATTTGATATCGGCTCGAAACGCTATCGCTTCCGCGCGCGCAGCCACGTGAGTGGATCCACGGCGCGCCCTTTCGGTCGGACCTCAAAGTGCAGATGCGGCGGGAGGTCGGGGTCGGTTGCACCAACGGTGCCGATCACCTGGCCCTTCGCGACAGACTGCCCTTTCTGCACATCGATGCGATTGAGCGAGCCATACACGGAATAGTCGCCGCCACCATGCTGCAAGATCACCGTTGGTCCATAGGTGCCAACAACGTCGGCGAGAACGACAACGCCCGCTGACACGCTTTTCACTGCGGCGCCTTCCGCCGCGCCGATGCCCATGCCGTTCCAGCTCGTCTTCGTGTTGTTCGGGCTCACCACCACGCCGAAGCGATAGAGCACCGATCCTTCAACCGGCCAATCGAGTCGCCCAAGATCGGCGGTGCCAATAGTCGACTTTGCCGCCGGGCGGGCGTTTGGCGCGGCTTCCGCGCGACGTCGCGCAACTTCTAACGCAGCGATGACCCCGTTCAGGCGCGCCTCGTCACGCGCAATTTGCGCGAGTCTGGCACGCGCTTGCGCCTCGCTGCGTTGCACGACCGTCAGGTTGCGTTGCCCTTGATTCTCCTGAGATCGCAACCGCGCAACCTCGCGTGACTTCTCCGTGCGGTTGCGAATGAGCTCGTCCTGCAGGCGCACCAACAGCTGTCGTTGTGTGACGATCTCGTTGCGCAACGCTTCCACCCGCTGCACCAGTGATCGATCATGCAAGGTGAGTTCGTGCAAGTACCGGTAACGCGCCACAAGCGACGCG
>JAYSVL010000345.1:0-4964 GCA_043718595.1 Gemmatimonadaceae bacterium | reverse complement strand
ACCGGGCGCACCTGGCCCGACTCGAGCACGCGCAAGAGCTTCGCCTGCGCCGACAACGGCGTCGACGAGATCTCGTCAAGAAAAAGTGTTCCTGACTTGGCTTCTTGGACGAATCCCCGATTGTCAGCTATCGCTCCGGTGAATGCGCCACGTACGTGACCGAACAGGTGTGACTCGAAGAGCCCTTCAACGATCGACGCTGCGTTGACCGGCACGAACGCTCCCCTGCGGCCGCTCAGCTGGTGGAGTGCCGCAGCAACCAGTTCTTTGCCGCTGCCGGTCTCACCTTCAACCAGTACCGATAATGATGCCGGCGCGAGCTGAGCAATATCCCTGCGCAATCGAGCGATCGCTGGGGAAACTCCGATGATACGTGCATCGAGGGAGCTACTCATGGCTCCGCCCTCCCGGCCTTGTCCTTGTACGGAGTCGTGAGCCTCTCAACATCGTCGTCATCGCGCATGATCCGTGGTGTGAGGAAGAGGAAGAATTCGGTTTCCGTCGTGCGCCGTGCGCTTTGTCCGAACATGCCGCCGATCCAGGGAATTGCACTGAGAAATGGCACTCCGCGTTGGGAGTTGTCGCGCTGCCTGTCTGAGAGGCCACCGAGTACAACTGTCTGACTGTCTCTGACAACCAACCGTGTCTGCACGGTCCGTGTCGAGATGATCGGAGCGTCAAACTGTGTCTCCGACGTCGCGGCGTTGACTTCCTGCGTCACCTGAAGCGCGATATATCCGTCTGCGCTGATCGTCGGGCGCACGAGCAACCGCGTTCCGACATCGCGATACTGTACAACCTGATCGCGCGACGGCGCTTCTGTCGGCAAGCTTCGCTGAACCTGCACAAACGGGCGTTGAGAACCCACCAGGATCTCCGCCGACTCGTTGTTGATTGCCAGCAGGATGGGTCGGCTGAGAATTCTTGCGTCGCCGCGAGACGCAGCGGCACGTAGCGTCGCGTCGAGGGTGCGCGGCCCCTTGCGCATCACACGCAACGCGAAGTCGCCCAGCCCAAGCCCTGTTTGTGACCCGCCAACCGAGAAGGATGGATGATCTGGAACTGTGGTCTGTGGGACTGCGACATCCAGCCCATACGACAGCGAGCGATCCTTCCTCACTTCCGCGATGATGACTTCAATCAGCACTTGCAGTGGCCGAACGTCCAACGCGCGCACGGCCTCCTGTACAAGGCTCGAATCAGACGAGGTTCCACGCACAAGAAGGCTGTTTGAGCCGGGATCGGGAATGATGGCGTTGTCCGCGCTCAATACTCCAGCATTGCCTGGTGCACCGGTGTTAGGGACGTCGACACCCGGATTGCCGCTTCTGGGATTCGTGAACTGCTGCCCTCGCCTCAGTTGTTCATTGAGGGTTTCGGGCCTGGATCCCAGTTCGCCAATCGCACTCGACCGACCGTAGAGCGCATTGATTGTCGCTGCCACGTCTGCCGCTCGGGCGTGCCGCAATCGAAGGATGAAAAGTCGCGACGCCGTCGAAATCGGAGTCGCAGGACCAACGGGCATGGCCTGCGGATTCTGCGCGGGTGTCACTGGATCAGCGGACTCGATTCTGAAGAGGCCTGCCACCGAGTCGTCTACCATGCGAAGACCCTGCGATTCGACCAGACCGCGCAGCAATCGGGCAACATCGGCGCGTGGGACGGCGCGCGAGGTCTCGAGCGTTACACGACCCGATCCGACACCCGCACCGATGAGAACCGGCTTGTCCACGTATCGTGCGAGCAACGCAACTGCACTCCGGAGATCAGTATCAATGATCCTGACGCTGACCGTGTCGCGACCAACAACAGCAGGCGGAGGAGTTTGTGCAAGCAATGCGTTGCCCGAAAATGCACTGAGCACCACAAACCACAGGACGGCACTGCGAGTAGCAGTCCGTGCTCTGCCGATCCCCTGAACTCGCGAGGCCACAAGCAATCTGGTCACGGTAGCCAAGTCTCAGCGACGACGTAACGGTACACCGATTTCCCTTTTTTCAGCACAAGCGAATCTGAAGTGATGCGAGTCACACGCCGCGTCTGGATGGTATCCCCAACTTCAACAACCGATGGCGTCGCTTCCGCCCCCTCGGTTACGACAACGGCCCGCCACGGCGGCCCGATGATCGCGCTCAAGCGCACCCGACGCGAAGGCGGCGACACCGTGGCAGGCATGCCTGGACCATCCGCTCTCAGTCCGATCACTCCGTCTTCCACTGGCAGGTCGAACAGGTTGGCCGCAGCAACTACTGCGGCCATCTCACCGACTGAGCCTGTGTCGACCAGCGGCGCGTACGCGCGAGCGCGCCCGGCGGGGCGCGGTTTGTCCGGCCGCAATTTCGTCCCAAAGTACCGCAGCGGAATCGCGACGGATGCAGTCACGATCCAGAGCAACGCGAGTCTGCTGGCCTTCGCGTAATAGGTCATCGGCCGGGTGCCCCGTGAGCGGGTTGCAGCTGTGCAGCGGCCGCGACGACTAGCTCGAAGCGAACCTCATGTGCGCGTTGACCGCCTCCAGAGACCGCAGCGCTGATTGACATGCTGCGCGCGGCAAGCTGCACACGCGACGTATCGAGGAACGCCAATAGTTCCGGCATCAGATTCGGATCGGTGATTCCGGTCGCCTTGACGTTGACGGCTTGGAAAGAGTCGCGGCGCTTCGATTTACCGCGGGTTGGAGCGCCCGACTCGCGGTACCGCTGTATGCTTGAGAATTCGATGCCGACATCATCGGCGGCGGCAACCACCAGATTCATTGCTGCCAACGCTGCTTCTTCCTCAGTGCGAGCGATGAGCGGCGTTACACGCGCAAGCGCACTGCGAAGCCGCTGCAGCCGAATACTGTCGACGCGCTCGCCTTGCGTCGACGTTGCTTCCCGCATCTGCGACAATGTGTCCGTCAGCGCCGTAAGCCTGCGCTGCTCACTTTCCGACCACTCGCGCCACGCTGGCGCCAGCCTGGTGAGTGCCAGAGACACAGTGATCAAGCCAAGTGCGATCACGATCGTCACCCGTTCACGCAGCGTCAGTCCCATCCACCATGGCGAAAGTCTCATCGCATTCCTGACGTAGGAGCAGTGTTTCGCGCGAGCACCTTCGTACCGGGGTCACCTCCCACAGAATCCACCTGCGCATCACGCATTGGATGCGACCGAGCGCGATAGAGTCGGACAGCCACACGCTCGAGCTCACGCGCCGGGGCTGCGTTGATGGCCGGATTGGTGCCACTGGCGAACCCGACCTGCGCTTGGGCTGCAACTCGTTCGTGCGTGATGGAGCCAGAGAGCGTCACGCTGTCCAGTCCACGAATTGCACCGAGACGCTGCAGCAACGCAGTGGCGCTTGGCACAAGCACCGCGACCTGTGCGCCTCCTGAGTCGACTGCCAGACTCGTGACAACACCATCCGCGGGCAATGCACTTGCCAGAGCGGACATAATCGACAGAGCCGGAGCACCAGACGCTTTGAATCGCATCAAGTCGACGTGCTGAGCGGCGAGACCGTCAAGCCGCGAACGGCGTGTCGCTGCAGCTTGGTACCTTGGCCTCGCCTCCGCCAGTGCGGCAGCGGCACGCTCGGCCGCGCGATGCACGCGCATTGCAGGTGCCGCATACGCAATGATCGACAACGACGCCGCGATGCCAATTAGCATCGGCAATCGACGGCGTCTCGGGGCCAGCGCGGTCACGCTGAGCATTGTCGGCAAGCCGAACCGGGAACGCGGCAGCGACATGACTGCGCCGGCAGCAGCGGAATACCGCTGCATCTCCGCCTCTGGCACGACTCGGTCGAGAAGTGTGCGAATTGCGACAGCCGGCCGCGCGACGACCGGTGCGCGGTCCGAATTGCGCAGTGCGCGCCACGACTTCTGCAGCAGCCCATCAGCAATCGTGGCGTGTGCCAGAACAGCCGACCCATCGTCACGCGTGACCGCTTCGATCGTGGTTTCGGCGGTCGAGACGAGGAGATCGATCGCGGGTACAAACCGCGCAACTGACATCCGTGCGAGCGACACAGCCTGCACGACCTGGTCGACGACGCGCGACTCAACACACATCACCCAGAGGTCCCCGTTCGATTCCTGGTCGCCCACAAACACTGACATGACATCAGGACGGCCAAGGAATTGCTCGGCACGCGCCAGGTTCGCGAGCGCATGCCGCTCCTCGAGACGTTTCAGTGTCGGAACATTCTCGAACCGACGCACTTGCGAATACGATGGCTCGACGGCGATATGCACCTCCACCCGCCACCCGCGCCGCGCGACGGAGAGACGGTCAAGACATCGACGAACTGCCTGAGCCACAGCCTCGTCGGCCACAATTGCTTCAAACCACGCGGCCCGAGCGCGGCCACCCTTGACCAAAACTCCCGCCACCCCCGCACGGCCGACAGACAACCCGATGCGCTCGCCTTCACGAGTTATCATGGCGTCTCCTCAACGCGCAGGACTGCAATCCGCGTCTGAGTGCGCCCCAGCCACATCCGTCGAGTTGCCGTGATCTGTCCCGTCCGCGACCGAACACGCGTGACGAGCTCCCACCCATCGGGCACAACTGTAAGCAGCTGCGCCGCCGGGACCGTCGTACCTGATGTTCCGGCTTCGAGCATGAGGCCAGAAGGAACGACCCCCACGCGCAGGATCGTTGTTGCGTCGACATCGCTAAGTCCGGGAACGGAGCGAAGTACCGCAGACTGGGCATGCCGGACAGCGACTCGGGAAGAGTCAAGAGACAGCAGTGACGCGAGCGTATCGCTGACAAATCCGGGTTCCTCAAACCCGCGAATCTGCGCCAGCTCTGCCAAATTGCGCAGTGCGCCGTTTCTTGGCGTCGGGCGCTGATGTCTGCGGTACCATTCCTCCTCGGCACCGCCATTCCGGGCGTCGCTGTCTGAATCCAACCAATCGAACAGTGCCGCAGCGAGCGAGTCGGCCCGTGTTGAAGCGACGCCAATCGTCGTGA
>JAYSVL010000344.1:0-16460 GCA_043718595.1 Gemmatimonadaceae bacterium | reverse complement strand
ACTGTGCAGCTGGATTGTCGCCATCCCGCTGTCAGCGCCAATGAGCGTACTGCTCGCGCGCGCATTTGCCCGCATCATGATCCCGGTGCCCATTCGGTGGCTGCCAAGCCTTGACAGCATCGGCATTTGGCTGGCGCTGGTGATCATTGTCGCCGTGCTGGCTTGCACATGGCCAGCACGGCGCGCGCTTCGTGTGACGACAGCGCGCGCCTTGCAATACGAATAGCTCGCCGGCTTAGGCTACTTGTGCGACAGTGTCCAGACGTACGCGGCGACGGCCTTGATCTGTGGGTCGGACAGGTTCGCGCGTCCGCCGCGCGGGTTCATCGGATTCTTGTGTGACGTGTCCTTGATGGCGGCAGCGGGCACACCGGTCGTGATGAGGGCGACAATCTCTTCGTAGCTGCCCGTCTTGAGCTGCAGCCACTTTTTGCCGTCGAGGGCCGGTGCGCGCACGGCACCCACGCCCAGCTTTCCGTGACAGTTTTGGCAGCTGCCGTTGTTAAAGATGGAATCGCCAAGCGTCACGTTGGCGGGTGTCACTTCGGCCGGTCGCGTGATCGCTCGTGCCGCCGTACCACCACCAGCCGGTCTCGGCGCACCAGCGGGCGTGGACGAACGACAGGCGGCGACGACGCACACCGTCGCGATGGCGGCGAGTCGAAAGGCGGGGGACATGTTCATCACGGTGGTCCTTGTCGGGGAGGCGAATCGGATCGGCGGGGCGCGAATGAAACTTACGCGAGGCGACGCCGCCGTCGAGTGCGTACCTTCATACATGACTTACGCTCGCACCTGGCTGGCCGCTGCGCTGCTTTCGCACGCTGTCGCCTCGCCGCTGATGTCCCAGCCCCGCACCGCATTTCCCGACAAGCGCGGCGTTCCCCTCAGTGAATTCCCGCGACTGGTGAAACTTGCCCCGACCGTCTACGGCTACGAGGAGATCCGGCAGCCGGGATTCACGACGGTCTCGTTGGTCGTGATCGGGGTGAACGGCATTTTGGTCGCCGATGGTCAGGGTAGCACGCAGGCCACGCAGACTATGCTCAACATGATCCGGACAATCAGTCCACTACCCGTGCGTTGGTACGTGGTGGGCTCCGATCACGGCGATCATACGGCGGGCAACGCCGTGTTGCCTCCTGACATTCGTTATGTGGTGTCGCCCGCGTCAAAGGCACAGCTCGAAAAAGACGCCGCGGCAGCCAGCGTGGCCAACAGCAAAGCCGCCGCTGACGCCAGTGCGAAAGGACAACCGGCGCCAGCACCACGCGTTGTTGTCGTACCACCAACAGCGATGCGTGATGACAGCGAGGTGATCGACGTCGGAGGCACCGAAGTGCACGTGATCAATCTTGGACGCGCGCACACCGGCGGCGACCTGATGGTGCAGCTACCGCGCGAAAAGATTCTGTTCATGAGCGAGGCGTTTCTCAATCGCGTGTTCCCCGCAATGCGTTCGGCGTATCCGGCAGAGTGGGTGCGGACGATTGACAAAGCGCTGGCGATGCCGGTTGAGCGCTTCGTGCCGGGGCACGGATTTGTTGAAGCGCCAAAGGCGAGTCGTGAAGAGTTGGTCGCGTTTCGCGCCGCATTGGTGGCGGCGATCGCCGAGGTCACGCGATTGCACGCGCTGGGCTTAAGTGCAGACGAGGCGATCAAGCAAGCCAACTGGGGTGTCTACAAGGAGTGGATGCTGGCCGACCAGCAAGCACCGATAGCTGTGCGCAAGGTGTACGAAGAACTTGAGGGGAAGCTCAAATGAGTGTGGTGGCTGATCTGTTGACGTTGCTGGAGCTCGAACCGCTCGAGGTCAACATCTACCGGGGACAAAATCGCGACATTGGCACTGGGCGTGTCTTTGGCGGACAGGTGTTCGCGCAGGCGTTGGTTGCCGCGCGCCGTACCGTCGACGAACCACGCGAGGCCCATTCGGTGCACGGATATTTTCTGCGCGCGGGTGACCTCACCACGCCAATCGTGTTTTTTGTCGATCGCCCGCGCGATGGTGGCAGTTTTACCAGTCGTCGTGTGACGGCCATTCAGCACGGCGAGGCCATCTTTCACCTGTCGGCGTCATTTCACGTGCGCGAGACTGGCGCCGAGCATCAGGCGATCATGCCGGATGTACCACCGCCCGAATCGCTGCCATCGGAGTTGGACCAGATTCGCGATCGCGTTGATCAGTTTCCAGAACAGCTGCGTGCGGTGCTGACGCAAGATCGTCCGATTGATTTTCGTGCGGTTGAGCCAAACACGTGGCACAAGGGCGACGCCGCGGCGCCGTCCCGACAGATGTGGTTTCGCGTTGTCGCACCGCTACCGGATGAACCGATCGTGCATCAAGCCGTGCTCGCTTATGCGTCGGACTACGGACTCCTGCCAACCGCACTGCTGCCGCACAACATGAAGTATCGTGACCCCCGCATGCAGATTGCGTCGCTTGACCATTCCCTGTGGATGCATCGTGACTTCCGTGCGGACGACTGGCTCTTGTACTCGATCGACAGTCCGTCACTCGCTGGCTCGCGCGGATTTGTGCGCGGCCAGATTTTCACGCGCGACGGGCGTTTGGTGGCATCGGTGGCACAGGAAGGATTGCTGCGCTTGCGCGAACGCACATCATGATGCGCACACAGCGAACGAACCAGCAGGCGTCGTGTGCGTCCGGCAGCGTTACCGCGGGGCAGCCGGCACCAACATCGTCACGTTGTACTTGGCAATCGCTTGACTCACCGTCCGCGCCTTGGCAAGGAACGTGTTGGCTTCAGCGATGGCGGCGGGCAATGCCGTCTTCACCTCAGCGACCTGCTTCATCAGCGCCGCACTTGGTGTTTCCCAGGTGCCCATGATCGCGCCTTTGACCGTCCCGACACGCGCCAGGACGTTGGCGTTGTCGGCGGCGCCACCACCGCGTCCGCCGGGCAGTGCGGCACCGGCGGCGAACGCTGCGAGGTTCGACGCGCCACCAAGCGGCGCGCCAAACTTGGCGCGAATGGTGTCGAACTCCTTCCGAAAAGCGACGAACCTGGCTTTGTCCGCGTCGGGTGCTGCGCTCGAATCCATCTTGCTGGCGGCCTTTGTGACTTCGCCGTAGAGCGTGGTCAATGCGTTCGCCGTTTCGGTGCCGCGTTTCTGCAGCGTGTGCAGGTCCATCGTCACGACGTTGTAGCTCGCGCGCGCAACGCCAGTTAAGGGCACGGCAGGGTCCATCACAATCTTGATCGGTTTCGTCTCCACAGTTTTGCCATCCACCATGAGCGCGACCGAGTACGTGCCGGGCATCACATAGGGGCCCGCGTTGCCTCCGCCACCACCCCGACCGCCGAATCCACCGCCTCCGCCTCCGCCACCGCCTCCGCCACCGCCACCTGCGGCGGCGCACGGATTCTCTGGCAGGTAGCCAATCGTTGGCAATGGAGCAGGCACACCGGGAATCGGACCACCGCGCCCACCCTGTCCAAACCCTCCAGCACCATCACCTCCGCCGCCTCGACCACCGCGACCGCCGGCCGCATCTGCTGCGCCGGCGTCAATGGATGGCACCGGATCAACGCGCTGATCCCAGCACACCGTGTGAATGCCGGCCACGTTGCGTGCGGCGGGTACCACAAGATCGCGGACACGCGCGCCGGTCGCGTCCGAGATTCGCAACATCGGGTTCATGACCGGTGCCTTGAAGTGCAGTTGCATGACGGCGTCGGTCGGTGGGTTTTCCCCAGTGAAGAACTGATGGCCCCAGAATTCTTCATTACGATCGTCTTTGGACTTCCACTGCAGCGCCATGCCCGGTGTGAACAACGTCGCATCGGCTTTCTGCGCCGCCGCATACTCCTGGATGGGCTCGAGGTGATCGAGAATCCAGAGTGCGCGTCCGTGCGTGGCGATGAGCAGTGCGTTGTCGCGCGGATGAATCGTCAGTTCGTCAACACGCACGGTGGGGAAGTTGCCCCGCAGCCTGCGCCAGCTTGCGCCGCGGTCGAGCGTGAGAAAAATGCCCGTCTCCGTGCCGATGTAGAGCACATCGGGGTTGCGTGTGTCTTCTGTAAGTGTGCGCACGTTCTCACCGCGCAGATTGGCGTTGAGCGAGCGGAACGTGGCGCCGAAATCTGTGCTCACCCAGATGTACGGCTCGTAGTCGTTCTGCCGGTGATTGTCGACCGTGATATAGACCGTGCCTGCGTCAAAACGCGACGGCGCAACTTTGGACACGAAGGCATGGCCGCCCGGAAAACCGGGCAGATTGTTTGTGATGTTCTGCCACGTCTTCCCACCATCGCGCGAGGCGCTCACCGTGCCGTCATCCGTACCGGTGTAGTACACGCCGGGCATTTTTGGCGACTCGCCCGCGGCCACGATGGCCGGCCATTGCGACACACCGTCGTTTCGCGAGAAGGCGATGTCGCTGCCTTTGACGCCCATCGTCACGATGTTGTTGCGATTCTCGTTCTTCGTCAGGTCGGGACTGATCGCGGTCCACGAATCACCACGATCGGTGGACTTGAACAACCGGTTCGCTGCCGCGAGCAGTGTGCCGGGATCGTTCGGCGACAACATCAACGGTGAATCCCAATGAAAGCGATAGCTCTCACCAGCGGTAGCATTGACGACGTTCGTGATCGTTGGACGGATGCTCTTCGATTCGCCGGTGACTTTGTTGCGGCGCACCATATTGCCGTCCTGCGATTCGGTATAGATGATGCGCGAGTCGCGCAAATCAGGAATCGCGACAAAGCCATCGCCGCCCAACACCTGGAACCAGTCATAGTTGAAAATGCCGCGACCCATGCGTGACGCACTCGGCCCACACCAATCGTAGTTGTCCTGCATGCCGCCGCACACGTTGTATGGCAGCTCCATATCGTATCCCACATGATAGAACAGCCCGACCGGGATATTCGGGATGAACGTCCATGTTTTGCTCATGTCGTGCGATACTGCGAGGCCACCATCATTGCCAAGCAGGATGTGTTCCGGGTTGGCCGGGTTAATCCAGATCGCGTGGATGTCGTCGTGGGTGACAAGTGCTGCGTCGGTTTCAAACGTCTTGCCGCCGTCGATTGACATCTGCAGCCCAACACCGCCCATGTATACGCGATCTGCATTGGTGGGGTCGATGCGCACCTGGCTGAAGTACAGCGGACGTGGATTGACGCTGCTCACTTTCTTCCACGTCTGACCGCCGTCGTCCGATCGATAGAGACCGGTCACGCCAGCAGCTGCACCGCCGCCAGCAGCACCGGCGCCGCGCCCGCCTCCGCCCGCGCCGCGCCCGCCGCCGCCACCTCCCGCCGCCGCGGAATCCGGAGTGCTCTCATCGGCTGCGGCGGCGCCACGTCCGCCACCGCCCGCTCCTTCAAGCGTGGCATACACGATGTTCGCATTCTTGCGATACACGTCGACCGCGATGCGACCGAGTGGTCCCGTGGGGAGGCCGGTGCCGACAACGCGTGTCCACGTATCACCGCCGTCAACAGAGCGCCAGAGACCACTACCGGGACCTCCACCATTCACACAGCACGCCGTACGTCTGCGCTGATACGTGGATGCATACAACAACTTCGGATCGGTGAACGACATCACCAGATCATTCGCACCGGTTTCGTCATCGACGGCGAGCACCTGTTTCCACGTGCGGCCGGCGTCGGTGGTTTTGTAGATGCCGCGTTCTCCACCACTGCCAAAGAGCGGACCTGTCGCGGCAACCAGCACGATATCGTTGTTGTTTGGATCGATGACAATGCGATTGATGTGCTTGGAATTGGCGAGCCCCATCAACTGAAACGTCGCGCCACCATCGGTGGACTTGTAGATGCCGCCACCCCAGGAGACACTCTGCCGATTGTTCGACTCTCCGCTCCCCACCCACACGAGATTGGGGTCTTTCTGCGAGACGGCGACGTCACCAATCGAGATGAGTCCCTGCGTTTGGAAGAGTGGCGTGAACATCGCGCCGTTACTGGTCGTCTTCCACACACCGCCGTGCGCGCTCCCCGCATAATAGATGGCCGGGTTGGCCTCGTAGACCGCCACATCGGCGATGCGGCCAGACATCGTCGCTGGTCCAATCGAGCGAAAGTGCAAGCGCTCAAACTCTTGCGCGACGGGCAGCGGCGTGAGTTGCGCGCTCAGGCTCTGCAGCGCGAGACTGGCGAGCGCGAGCGGTGCAGCAAGGGCGTGCAGTGGACGGTTCGACATCAGTTCTCCGAGGGCACAAAGTGGGTGTCTGTCGAAAGTACGCTCCAGTTCGTAGCTTCGCTGTATGCCCTCGAATGACAACGCTCCGTTCGCGCCCCCCCCCCGCCGCGTGGTGATTGGCGCCAACGCACATGCCGACCTCGCCACTGCGCTCGCCCAAGCGCGTCCCGATCTTGAAATCCGCGGTGCGAAGTTCAGCGACGTTACCGAAGCGGATCTGGCCTGGGGCGAGGCGTATCTGGGGTTCAAGCGGCCGTCGCCGCCAACGATGGGGAACATTCGCTGGGTGCATTCCACCGGCGCTGGCGTTGACGCGTGGTTCACACCCAGCGAGTTGTCGCGCGACATTCTGCTCACGCGCTCGTCCGAGTCCTTCGGCCCGATGATCGCCGAGTGGGCGCTCACGCGTGCGCTGGCGATGTCGCAACAACTGCTCGATCTCGCGCTGTGTCAGGAGGAGACGCTGTGGCTGCAACGCGACATTGCGATGGTGCGTGGCACAACGGCCGTTGTTGTGGGGACGGGCGACGTGGGACTACACGTGGGGCGATTGTTTGCAGCGCTGGGTTGTCATGTGCACGGGGTGTCGTTGTCTGGGCAGGGCGATGCCACAGTGTTTGAGACCATGACACCGGTGTCGTCGCTTACGAGTGTGGTTGGCGACGCGGATTGGTTGTTGTTAATGCTTCCGCTCACCAAAGACACGCGCGGACTGGTGAGCAAGGCGGTGCTCGCCGAGTGTCGTGGAGCGGTGCTGATCAACGCGGGTCGTGGTGCGGTGGTGGATGAATCAGCGATTCCGGAAGCGCTCGATCAGGGGTGGCTCGCGGGTGCCGCGCTCGACGTGTTCGAGGTGGAGCCGCTGCCGAGTGACTCGCCACTCTGGCACGATCGGCGGGTGATGATCTCGCCGCATATTTCCGGACTAACAACAACCGCAGGCGCGATCGCCGGCTTTGTTGAGTGTCTCGGCGCACTTGAACGCGGTGAGATGCCGCAGTGGGTGGTCGATCGCGAGCGTCAGTACTGAGCCAATGCGGAAACAGCATTAATCAGTGACGAAGCGTCGCCTGACAACAGGTCGTCGACTGAGCGTCGCCTAACGCGTCCGCCCCGGCGACGATATCACGCGAGAAAACGCGCGCGCTCTTCAGCAGTCGGCAGCATACACGCCGCTGCCGCAATGGAGAGGCGATGCGTCGCGATCGCGCTGTAGACGGCGTCGCGAAGTACGCGCGGCACCAGGCGACCCAGCACGGCAAGCACACCCCAGCCGCCGCTCAGGTAAGTCAGCACGGCGAGCGCCGCGTCGGAGCGGATGAGAATCCGGGGTGCGATGCCGTTGGCTCGCTCAAGCCAGACGACCGAGTTGGCGGTGATGATCGCCGGAAATGTCGCGGCGGTAGACGCGCCAAAACTGCCCTGCAGTGGCGCAAACTGTAGTATGCGAGCGTGTTGCGAGGTCTCGTGCGCGAGCACGAACTGCACGCTGCGCGCGCATAGCCCGCAGTCGCCGTCGTAGAGCAGCACCGGCGTACCTGATCCCGCGCCGTGCGCGGCGTCCGACGGCGACGCGACGTGGTTCATTTGTGGTTCGGGCAGCGAGACTGGCACCCATTGTAGTTGGGCGAGGGTGGCCATTTGCGCAAGGATGCGAACGGCCGCGGGTGCGCTCGCACCAACGAATGGCCGGGCGCTAGAATTCGGTCGTCAGAAGTACATGTCCCGCGAACCGTCTTCCCCTCGTCATGCCCGCCACCGCACGCCGTCTGTCCGTATTCACCGAGTCCGTGATTCGTGGTACCACCCGCATGGCGGCGCAGTACGAGGCGGTGAACCTTAGCCAAGGCTTTCCAGACTTTGATCCGCCACAGGAATTGCTAACGGCGCTCGAAGCGGCGGCACGCGGTTCGAACCATCAGTACGCGGTGACGTTCGGCGCGCCGCGCTTCCGCGACGCCCTGGCGCGCAAGATATCGCGTTTCACTGGACTTGCGGTTGATCCGCAGACGGACCTGTGCGTGACCTGCGGCAGCACGGAAGCGATGATGGTGGCGATGATGACGGCCTGCAATCCCGGCGACAAGGTGATCGTCTTCTCGCCATTTTACGAGAATTACGCGGCGGACGCGATCTTGTCCGGCGCTGAGCCGATTTATGTGCCGCTGCATGCGCCGACGTTTGACTTTGACGTGGATGAACTCACTCGGGCGTTCGCGCAAAAACCGAAAGCGATCATCATTTGTAATCCGGGCAACCCCACGGGCAAAGTGTTTCGTCGCGATGAGTTGATGACCATTCTCCGGCTCGCCGAACAGTATGACACGTTTGTCATCACCGACGAGCCGTACGAACACATCGTCTTTGCACCGCACGAACATCTGTACTTCGCGGCGCTGCCCGGTGCCTACGAGCGCACGATCACCTGCAACTCGTTATCCAAGACGTATTCCATTACCGGATGGCGCCTGGGGTACGTGCACGCAGCGCCGCAGGTCATCGCGCAGGCGCGAAAGGTGCACGACTTTCTTACCGTGGGTGCCGCGGCCCCGCTGCAAGACGCGGCCATCGCCGGTCTTGAACTGCCGGACAGTTACTACAGTGGACTGCAGACCTTATACACACGAAAGCGTGAGCTCTTTCTTAACTATCTGCAGCAAGTCGGCTTGCCGTACACCGAACCGCAGGGTGCGTACTACGTGATGGTCGACATTGCGTCACTCGGATTTGCTACTGACACTGAGGCCTCCGAATGGCTGATCAAAGAGATCGGCGTGGCGGGCGTGGCGGGGTCAAGTTTCTTTCGCGAACCGGTGCAGAACTTTATCCGTTTTCACTTTGCGAAGCGCGATGAAACGCTGCACGCGGCAGGCGAACGCTTGTTGCGACTGCGCGCGGGGCGCTGACAGCGTGCGACTCGTGCGAATCGGAAGTAGCGCGGTAGACCAAACTGCGCACAAATGGATGACGCAGCAGCTGGCCACGCTTACGCGGATGTCGCGGCGCGGCGCACGCGTGCCAACACGTGTGGCGTTGACTGCTGTGGGTCTCGCCGTTGCGGCGGCGCCCGCGTGCGCGCGGAATGGCGTCACCTCAACCGGCGCGAGTTCTGCTGGCGTCGCGAGTGCTGCCGTCGCAGCGATTGCTGCTGATGTTGTGGGCACGGTGACGCCGTGGCGCGTGAGTCGAAGCATCGCGGACAGCCTTCGCACCGAAGTGCTCGCTCCCGGAGTACAGCTGCATCATCTCGTCAACATCGCGGCGCCATGGCGCGCCGAGGTGCTCGATGTCGATCTCGAAGCGTGTGTTGCCGTGCGCAGTGTGAAAGGCGGATCGACGGCTGTAGGTCGTACCACCACCAGTGCGTTGCTTTCCGCGTTGCCGGACACTGTTGCAGCGCTGGCCGCGGTGAACGCTGACTTCTTTCTCGCTGGTGGCGTACCGGTTGGCGCTCTCGTTGAATCTGGCAGATTGTTAGCTGGGCCAGGCGATCGCCCGGTGTTCGCGATGAGCCGCGCTGGTCGCCCGTGGATTGGCAACATGACAGCTGATGGTCGGTTGATGACGACGAAGGGTCGGATCACGCTCGAAACGTGGAACCGTCCGTCAGCGAAGGTGCCTGGTGTCGTCGATGCAAGCTGGGGTACACCACTCGACTCGCTCGCGCGTCGCGGTGCATGGACGCTCGTCCCAACCATGCGCGACTCGACTGGTGCGCGCTACGTGGCAGTCAGGGCGGAGGGCGCACTACCACTGATGGCGCGTGGCGACACGCTGCTAATTGTTGGACTTGGGGCGAACGCAGAAACCGCCGCAATGCTATCGAATGGAGATACGGTGCGCGTGCGCCGCGCGCTCCGTCCATTTCAGCCTCGTGAAGTTGTTGGCGGGTTTCCGTTGCTTGTGCGCGATAGTGTTATTGCGACAGTCGTCGATTCGGCGGGCGCGGTGAGTTTTCGCGGACTTAATCCGCGGACGGCGGTTGGTTATGCTGCTGAAGGGCGTCGCTTGTTGTTCGCGGTCATTGATGGTCGCCAGCCCGGATACAGCATCGGCATGACCGTGCGACAAACCGCAGAGCTCATGCTCGCACTGGGCGCATGCGGAGCATTGAACCTTGACGGCGGCGGTTCGAGCGCGATGGTGACGCGGGCAGTTGGGCAAAAGCCGCGTGTGGTGAATCATCCGTCCGACTCTGCGGGTGAGCGCGCCGTTGGCGATGCGATTGCGCTGCTGCGCTCCTGTCGCGTGCCGCAGTGACAGGACACGTGAACGAACACGCGCGAAATCCGCTGCACGGTGTCACACTCGAACGCATGCTCAACGAACTGGTGGAGTACTTTGGGTGGCAGGCGATGGGGCAGCGCATCAAGATTGGTTGCTTCACAAGCGATCCGAGTGTCAAGTCGAGTTTGACGTTTTTGCGCAAGACGCCGTGGGCGCGCGACAAGGTCGAACGCATGTATCTGTTCATGCTGCGTGATAAGGCTCGTGCACACGCGCATGAACGAGTCCGCGAGTTGGCGAGTGACGCGAGCGGCGCGGGTGATGCGACGCATGACCGCGCATAGGCGCCGCCGCGCGTGACACTACACGACGCTAACGCGGAGCATGTACTCGCCGCACAATTGCGCGCGACCGCCGAGTTTCTGGAACGCATCGCCACTGATCGCACGCTGCTGGCGGGCGTGCCGGAAGCCGATCGCACGCGATTGTTGACGGCAGCGGGGCAGGTGTCGCGCCCAGATGCGATTGTGCGACGGGCCTTAGTGAAGGCGACCAAGCGTCAGCGCAAGGCGGCCAAGGTACATCGCGAAGAGTCGGTGCTGTCGGAGACGGGTATTCGCAAATTGCGCAGGCAAACGGTGTTTACTACGCCGAATGTGTTTCCACCTGCCGGCTTCGAACAACATGACGTTGAGGGCGAGCCAGAGTTTCGTGAGGCGATGGCGCCGCAAAACTGTTATGTGTGCAAGCAGGACTACACCACCGTGCATCACTTCTACGATCAGCTGTGCCCGGCGTGCGCCGAACTGAATTTTCGCAAGCGCTCGGAGCTGGCCGATCTGCGTGGACGCGTGGCGCTCATCACCGGCGGTCGCGTCAAGATTGGCTATCAAGCCGGCATCAAGCTGTTGCGATGCGGCGCACACCTCATCGTCACCACGCGTTTTCCGCGTGATTCCGCGGCGCGATTTGCGCAGGAACCGGACTTCGCCGCGTGGAGCGACCGGTTGGAGATCTTCGGACTCGACTTGCGACACACGCCGAGTGTCGAAGCATTTTGTCAGCATTTGCTGGCCACACGCGATCGTCTCGATTTTATCATCAACAACGCGTGTCAAACGGTACGGCGACCGCCGGACTTCTACGCACACATGATGGACGGCGAGAACGCGTCGCTGCTCGACATGCCGGCGCATGTGCGTAACCTCATCGGGTCGTACGAAGGTCTTCGCGGCTACAGCATGCTGCCGGAAGGGGCTGCTGCGTCAGCGGATGGCGCGCGTATGATGGCGTCGCACGAAACGCGGCCCCTCGCCGATGTGGCTGGACTGACGCACGCGGCGCAGTTGTCGCAGGTGCGCTTGCTGCCTGAGGAAGTGGCCGCGCAGCAAGCGCTGTTTCCGCAGGGCCGACTGGATCAGGACCTGCAACAGGTGGACCTGCGCGACCGCAACTCGTGGCGCATGCTGATGGCCGATGTGCCAAGCGTTGAGCTGCTGGAAGTGCAGCTAGTGAATGCCATTGCGCCGTTCATCATCAACGCACGACTCAAGGCACTGATGCTGCGCACGCCGGAGCGTGACAAACACATTGTGAATGTGTCAGCCGTTGAGGGGCAGTTCTATCGCAAGTTCAAAACAACGCGTCATCCGCATACCAACATGGCGAAGGCCGCGCTCAACATGATGACGCGCACCGCGGCGGCCGACTACCACAGCGACGGCATTCACATGAACGCTGTCGACACAGGCTGGGTGACCGACGAAGATCCCGCCGAGATTGCCGCGCGCAAAGTGGCCGAACATCGGTTCCATCCGCCACTGGATATTGTCGATGGTGCCGCGCGCATTGTTGATCCGATTATTGTCGGCATCAACAGTGGCGAGCATATGTGGGGCAACTTCCTGAAGGACTACACACCCACCGACTGGTAGCGTATCAGCATCCGCGTCGTCTTTGTGTGATGCGAAGCACGCTAAGCCGCGTCGGCCGCGTCGCGCACCGCATGCAGCGCCGCAATCAGTCGGTCCATATCCTTCGGAGTGAAGAGCGCGTCCGGACCACGCGGCGTGCGGTCGGTAAACGGCGATTCATACAATCGTGCGGCATCCAGCACGCCGTGCTCCGTGAGATGGTCCACGACCAAGTTGACAAACTCGATCTGATTGGCGGCGAAGGTGGTGCCTGCGGTGAATGCACCGAGCGCCTCCTTGGCCGCCTCGCGATCGAGCCCAACCAGCGACCGCACAAACACGCCGAGCCCGCGCGATTCAGTGGCAGCCTTCGCTAAGTGCGCGGGTGTCGCGATGCCGCTCTCGGTCAGCATACGTTCCAGTCCCGCAATGTCGCTGACCGTGAGTGGGCGATTCATTCGAAGCTTTCGAATCGCCAGGTGATCCTGATGGGCGCGCAGAAACACCTGTGCCTTCGCGCGAAATTTCCCGAAGTCCATGCCACTGTCGAAGCCGGGCAGCGCAACGCCAGTCTCTGCACCCAACTCGTCCTCGAAATCGGTGTAGATGGTCTTGCGGCTGCGCTTCTCAATCAGCTTGACGAGATCTCGCAGTCGCCGCCGCACCGTTTCCAGCATCGGCACCGTCACGTCCTGCCACCACTCGTCTGTTTGCAGCTCCTGAATGAGCGCCATCCGCTCGCGCACAATGGGAATGGCCGACCGGTCCTCCAGCAGGCCAGCAATCGCTTTCACCTGCTCGGACAGTTCGTGATATCGCGGCTCCGCGCGTAGCTGCGCGATCTGCACGCGCAGCAACAGCAGATCGAAGCGTTTGGCATCTTCGGCATCCGTTTGGAGTTCCGATGGAAGGCCCGCCACTTCCGTCGCCAATTCGTTGGCCGACGCTTCCGACAGTACCACCCACGATTCCCGTTTGGCGTACTTCTCCACCACGCGACGCTTCGGCCGTACGACGAAGTTGTCCAGATTCATCGCCGCCACTTCAGTGTGGAGCACATCAACGATTGCGCCGCGTACGTCACCGTCGGTCTTGGGATCGCCATACGTGGGCATAGGTTCCCGCACTGCATCACGACTGCTGATGGGCACCGTGCGATGGTCGATCTCGCCAACCAGATCGAGCCGCGTTGTAAACAGACGCTTGCCCAGTGAGTCACCAGACGACCCGTCGGTTGTGTCCGGGTTCTGACTGAAATACTCAAGGTTCTGGCAGTAGTCGAAGACGTAAAAGCACTGCTTGTCCTCTCCAGGCGCGAATAGGTCCGGACACAAGCGCGTGCCGCGGCCGAGCATTTGCCAGAACTTGGTTTGGGGCGCACCAATTTGACGAACGCAAGATTCACGACTTCGGGGACATCGATACCCGTGTCGAGCATGTCCACCGAGATGACGATGTGTGTGCTTTCTCCTTCTGTGCAAAGTTGTCGATCAGCGCCTGCGCGTATTCGGTGTTGAACGTGATGACGCGCGCAAACTCGCCTTTGTAGTGCGGATAGTTGGCATTGAAACGTTCGGCAATGAAGTCGGCGTGTTTCTGATTCTTGGCGAACACAATGGTTTTGCCAAGGCGGTCGCCACCGGCGACGTGCTGGCCACGTGTCATGATGTGCACCAGTACTTTGTCGACGGTGTCAATGTTGAACAGCCAGCTGTTCACTGCGGCCGGTTCCACGCGTGCAGGAACACTGCCGGCGTCGTCCCACTCCAGTGCGTCCCACTGATCCTTGTCGTCTTCCGACAAGTCGTTGTACGTGATGCCGTCGCGCTGGAACTTGAGCGGTACCGACACGGCCTGTGGCGGAACGAGAAAGCCGTCACGCACCGCCTCTTCCAACCCGTACGCGTCCGTCGGTACGCCGTTCTCAAGGGCGAACAAGCCGTACGTGTTGCGCGCCACTTCGTCTTTCGGCGTGGCCGTGAGCCCAACCAGCAGCGAGTCGAAATAGTCGAAGATCGCGCGATACTTCTGAAAGACCGAACGGTGCGCCTCGTCAATGATGATCAGGTTGAAGTGCCCGATACCAAATCGGCGTTGTCCTTCGCGCGTCTCGTCAATCAATCCCATCATGGTCGGATACGTCGAGACAAACACGCGTCCGTCGGTGTCTTTCTCGGTAACCAGATTGACCGCGGCCACTTCGGGCAGGTACCGCTTGAACGCATTGACAGCTTGTTTCACCAACGCTTTGCGGTCCGCGAGAAACAGTACGCGTTTGGCCCAGTTGCAGCGCATCAACACATCGGCCAGCGCAATCACCGTGCGCGTCTTGCCCGCCCCAGTGGCCATCACGAGCAACGCTTTGCGACCGTGGTCGCGTTCGAACGCTTCCGCGATGCGCCGAATACCACGCGTTTGATAGAACCGTTCGACGATGTCCGTGTTAATCGCCGCGTCGGCGAGCTGCTTGCGCGTACTGCGCCGCTGCACCAGCAACTCGAGTTCCGTCTTCTTGTAGAACCCCTGCACGGCACGCGGCGGATACATCGCATCATCCCACAGCCAATGCTCGTAGCCGTTGGAATAGAAGATCACCGGCCGCTGGCCGAACTGTTGTTCGAGACAGTCTGCATACAGCTTGGCCTGTTGCTCACCGGCTCGTGCATCGCGCCGCGTGCGTTTGGCTTCAACAATTGCGAGTGGCTTGCCGTCGTCGCCCCAGAGCACGTAGTCCACGTAGCCTGTGCTCTTAGCGTTGGGCATGCCGTGTACTTCAAACTCGCGGTCGCGCGTCTGGTTGAGCGGCCACCCGGCTTCCTTGAGCAACAGGTCGATGTAGTAGTCGCGAGTCTCAGCCTCCGTGTAGTCGTGCGTATCGGGGCGG
This sequence comes from Gemmatimonadaceae bacterium, assembly GCA_043718595.1. Taxonomy (GTDB): domain Bacteria; phylum Gemmatimonadota; class Gemmatimonadetes; order Gemmatimonadales; family Gemmatimonadaceae; genus Gemmatimonas. Next base: position 1,238 of record JAYSVL010000344.1, on the reverse strand, counting down.
GTCGCCGCCTGCTTGCGCGCCGCGGTGGCCTCGGCTTGCAGTCGCTTGTGCTCTTCGTTTAGCGCCGCATGGTCGGCAAGCAACACCGACAGCTGCGCATCGCGCTCCCGCAGCGTGGCCAGTAACAGCAGCAGCTGTTCGGCGCTCTGCGGCGTGGCTTTCGCTGCTGGTCGCGGCAGCAGGGTGGTATCGAACGTCAGGGCGCTGTCTGGTCGCTCCGTGCGCGCATACGTGTGCGCCAGCCAGTAGCACACGTGAAACAGTTCACGCACGGACGCGATCGCATCGTCCGCGGGGATTGATCGTGAGCCGTGTACTGCGCGATTGCCCAGCGCGTTGATGATGCGCGCCTTGTTGAAGACCGCTTCACCCGCGGCGGCCTTGAACGTTGGCTCGTGGATGAGGGCCGAGAGATTATCCTGATATGGCAGCCGCAAGCTGGCGTCGTAGCTGTAGACCCATGCCACGGCCAGTTCGAGGGCTCGGCGCGCGTAGAAGCACGCGGTGCGCGGGTCGCTGAATACGGCCGCTTCCGCCCTGTCGGCGGCGTCAAAAACTGTCGACCACTCGCGGCGCAGAAACGCGAATTGGGTCACCAAAGTGGGGGCTTGGATTGCCGGAGATATGCACCGGTTTGCACCGGATATGCACCGTATTTGCACCAGAGAAATGAAAACGGTGCAAAACTTTCTGCGCATAACATGTTGCTAATAAACAGCTTACGCATTGTATGGAGGCAAAAGTGGCAAATAGGAGGGCAATTCAGTCTGGCAAAAGTGGCAAATCATCGGGAGATGGTCCGATGAACCAGCGGGCTCCTCGCTTGCTCCCCACAACGTGAATAAGTGCGTCTTGCCGAAGCTCACGAACCAGCGCCTGAATCTGCCGACGACCAAGCGCCGGAAGTACTTGCAAAAACTCCTCCATGCGCGCCCCGGAAGGGTTGGCTTTCATGTGCTGTAACAACAGGGCGTTGTTGGTGTTCCGATCAAGACCGCGTGCTCGAGTATACGTCCCTTTTTGGCCGAGCGCTGCGTAGGCCGCGCTCGCCAGAATGTAGCGCCGCCCTTTCCCGCGTCCGCCCACCGACTCAATGGCACCAGCGGACAATAACCCGGGCAAGACGCCGTGCAGTCGGTCCGGTACTGGTTGCTCACGACGCAGGTAGTCGAGCGCAAGAAAGTCCGCGGTAGAGAACGACCGCAGCTTGTCCTGACCCAGCCGTTCAAGAAAGCGCA
>JAYSVL010000343.1:0-4964 GCA_043718595.1 Gemmatimonadaceae bacterium | reverse complement strand
GTTGAGTTCACGCGCGCGCCAGACCCATCAAGGTTGTCTCGACTGACAACCTCGCCGTTCATGATTGTTGCGACAACAACGCCACTGCCCGTTGTCAGCGGTACGACGCACAACAGTCCCTCATCACCCTTGCCGGATAGCGTGATCGATGCTGGTTCCGTCGTGCTCCAGCAACCAAGCATCGACTTCCAGCGTGGGTCGGTGCCTTGCGCAGCCGCCGACGAGGCAACCAATGCGGCCGCCGCAACAAAGGCGCCCACGACCGCAACCGCTTGACGAACTGCCCGAGATGATTTCATGGCGCGCCCCTTAGAAGCGAACGGTGAGTCCGACGGTCATCGCGACCCCGGACAAATCGATACGACTAAATCCCTGAAAGTCCTTGGTCGTCTGTCCGCGCGCCGAGTCAAACCGCGCCTCGGTCGTCAGTCCAAACGACGATGAAAGCGAGTAGCCAACACCTGCCGCCGCAAACCCCGTCAACGTCGTTGCCTGTGACGTCAACGTGGAGTTGAACACATCAAGCGTCTTGAAATCGACAAAGTCTCCGCTCTGGCGATACAAATACGACACCAACCCGCCGCCGGCCGCAACATATGGCGTCACCTTGTTCGGCACCCACGCCAAGCGTCCGAGCGTGCGACCGGGCTCGGTGAGATAGTACTTGAGGCCAACAGTGATCGGCGTGCGGCGAAAGGTCGTCGTCTGTTCGATCGGCTTGCTCTCGTTGTCCACCCAGTCCCGGAACTCCGACTTGGCACTCCGGCTGCTGTACGCGACGCCGACCTGCAAGTCCAACCGGTTCGCCAGGCGAACACCGACGTCGACTCCCACGTTCCCGCTCAGATAGTCTTTCTGGCCAAGCGTCAGGTTCTTCTTTGAAAACGCGAAGATGTCGCTGCGTGCCGTGGGCTGCACGAGTCCGCCACGCAGGGTCAGCGACACGTGGGGATGCCCGTAGAGGAAACCGTCACCTCCATATCGGGATTGTCCGTGGAGACACATTGGGGCAACGAGCGCGCAGACCACCAGCGCGCTCCGCACGGAGGGAAAGGTCGGTAACATTGTCGGCGATTCTCGTGGCAAGAGGGTCGTCCTGCGATGGCCGAGCGCGAAACTCAATGTTGGATACCGCTCACTACTATAAAGGTTCATTCAGGTTCTCCCCGCAAGGGGGCTCGGCAACATCATCGCTCCAACGACGGGGTCGGCGCCATAACGGCGTCTCTCGCCGCCCTCCCACCCCGCCACCGGTCAGTCGATGCGGCACCTCAGATTACGCCTCATTCCGCGCAGAACGCTCGTTTTGTGGTTCGCGCTCCTGTGCGCGCCGGTCACGATAGCGGCACAACTCAAAGAACCGCCGGCCGTGCAGCGCGAGTTCCGCGCCGCCTGGATTGCGTCCGTCGCGAACATCGACTGGCCGTCACGTCCTGGCCTGAGCACCTGGCAACAGCAGGCGGAACTGCGCGCCATGCTCGACCGGGCACTGGAGCTCAACCTCAACTGCGTCATGTTGCAAGTACGACCGGCTGCAGACGCGCTGTACGCGTCACCGTATGAGCCGTGGTCGGCGTACCTCACCGGGCTCGAAGGCAGAGCGCCGGAACCGTTCTATGATCCGCTGGCCTTCGCGGTGCAGGAGTCACACGCGCGAGGCCTGGAGCTGCATGCCTGGTTCAACCCCTATCGCGCACGCCATGTGAGCGCGAAGGGTCCAGCAGCGCGCACACACATCAGTGTTGCACATCCCGAGTTGGTGCGATCGTACGGTGGCTATCTCTGGATGGATCCCGGAGAACCCGCCGTGCTCCGTCAAACGCTCAAGGTCATGTTGGACGTGGTGAAGCGATATGACGTCGACGGGATTCACATTGACGACTACTTCTACCCATATCCGGTCGTCGGCAAAGACAGCCTCGACGTGCCCTTTCCCGACTCCAGCAGCTACGCCGCATATCGAAAACGCGGCGGTACACTGGAGCGCGATGACTGGCGTCGTCACAGCGTCGATACGCTGGTGCAACAACTGTACAGCCGCACAAAAGCCTTGAAGCCATGGGTCAAGGTGGGCATTAGTCCGTTTGGCATCTGGCGACCTGGCAATCCCGAACAAATCAAGGGATTCGATTCATTCGCCAAATTGTATGGCGACTCGCGTCGCTGGTTGCACGAAGGCTGGATCGACTACTTCACGCCGCAGTTGTACTGGCCAATCGCACAAACGCCGCAGAGCTATCCCGTGCTGTTGCAGTGGTGGATCGCCGAGAATGCGCGCGGGCGGCACATCTGGCCGGGACACAACGCCAGCCGTGCTGCGGCAGGAGGCACCTGGGCGCCGGACGAACTCAACGCGCAGATTGCCGCCACACGCGCCACCGCCGCGACGGGAGACGTGTTGTTCAGCATGCGAGCACTCATGCCACTGAGCGCTATCAAGCGCGACTCGGTGTTGATTGGTGTCGCCACGCCACCGCCCGCCGCGATCGCAGCGGCGATGATGGCCGATCGACTGAAAGCCGAGATGTATGCCACGCCAGCACTGATTCCGGCCTCTCCATGGCTTTCCACGAAACCACTGCGGCCACCGCGAATTGTGGTGCGCGAAGATGCGCACAGTGGCGAGTGGAAGGTGCGCATCACGCCAGCGGCGACATCACACGTTGCCTGGTGGACGGTCGCGTCGCTCACTGACGACGGCTGGCACAGCTGGATCCTGCCCGGACAGCAGCGCGATCTAACACTCCACCGGACGACCGCGCCACGTCGCGTGATCGTTACCGCGATCGATCGCTATGGGACAGCCAGCACGCCCGCAACATTCCAAGGGCGATGACGGGTCGCGCCCGCTACTCTTGACCTTTGAGTGTCGCGCAATGCGCACGTGCAGCGACACACGCATCAGACTCTGAAGACGACAACACTATGGCATTGCTGGGCATGCAAGACGTTCGTATCGCGTTTGGAGGACCGGCCATCCTCGATCGCGCGAGTTTCAGCATTGAGCGCGGCGAGCGCGTGTGTTTGCTCGGTCGCAACGGGGCAGGGAAGAGCACGATCATGAAGCTGCTGGACGGCAGCATCACGCCTGACAGCGGAGAGATCGTGAAGCACGGCAAGGTCACGGTGACGCGGCTGGAGCAAGACATTCCGGCGGCGCTCACCGGCACGATTTACGATATCGTCGCCGAAGGCATTGGGCCCGCTGGACAATTGCTGGCCCTGTATCATCACGCGAGTCATCAACTCGGTGCGGCCCCGACCGCAGCGGCGATGCGTGAACTCGATCGTTTGCATCACGCGCTTGATGACGCCGACGCGTGGCAGATGCATACGGTCGTCGACACTGTCCTCCAGCACCTCCAGCTCGACGCTGACGCCACGTTTGAGCACGCGTCGGGCGGACGGAAGCGACAAACGCTCTTGGCGCGCGCTCTCGTGCGCCAACCCGATGTGCTGCTGCTCGATGAGCCCACCAATCATCTCGACATCGATGCCGTCGAATGGATGGAATCCTATCTCATCGATCGTGCGACCACGTTGGTATTTGTCACGCACGACCGCGCGTTCCTGCGACGGCTCGCGACACGTATCGTTGAACTCGATCGCGGCAAACTGGTGGACTGGGGTACGGACTACGACACGTATCTCATTCGCAAAGATGCGGCGCTCGCCGTTGAGGCAAATGAGTGGGCTGAGTTTGACAAAAAACTCGCCAAAGAGGAAGTCTGGATTCGCACAGGCATTCAGGCTCGGCGCACGAGAAATGAGGGTCGCGTGCGCTCGCTGGAGTCGCTTCGTGTGCAACGCGGTGCGCGGCGGGAACGCGCCGGCGCCGTCAAGTTGCAAGCCCATGAGGCCGAACGGTCTGGACGGTTGGTCGTCGAGGCACAGCACGTGGCGTACGCTCGCGACGAGCGAATCATCGTGCGCGAAGTCACCACCACCATTATCAGGGGCGACCGCATCGGCGTGATTGGTCCCAACGGTTCGGGCAAGACAACCCTGCTTCGCCTGTTGTTAGGCGAACTCCAACCCGATAGCGGCAAGATCCGCATGGGCACGAACATCGAACTGGCGTACTTCGATCAGTTGCGTGAGCAGCTTGATCCCGATCGCAGCGTATTCGACAGCATTGCTGACGGTGCCGACTTCGTTCGGGTTGGCGACGCGAACAAACACGTGCACGGCTACCTGCAGGATTTTCTGTTTCCGCCCGATCGTGCGCGCACGCCAGTCCGCTCGCTCTCTGGTGGCGAACGCAATCGGTTGCTGCTCGCGCGGCTGTTTACGCGCACCTTCAACCTCCTGGTGCTCGATGAGCCAACGAATGACCTCGATATCGAAACGCTCGACTTGCTGGAGGAACTGTTGCTCGAGTACACGGGCACCCTCCTGGTCGTCAGCCACGATCGTGAATTTCTCGATCACGTGGTCACCAGCACGCTCGTGCTTGAGGGCGGCGGTCGGGTGGGGGAGTACGCAGGTGGCTACAGTGACTGGGTGCGTCAACGCGCGCCGGTCGCCACCACCACACGCAGTGCGTCGACGCGAGCGCCAATCACCGCTACGCGCAATGGCGCACCGGCCGAACGGCAGCGGCGACGCAAACTCTCGTTTAAAGAACAGCACGAGCTGGCGGCACTTCCCGACCAGATCGAAGCGCACGAGAAGGAGCGCACGCTTCTCTACGAACGCGTGGCGAACCCAGCCGTGTCCCGAGACGCCACCACTCTGCACGACCTGAGCAAAAAGCTGACACGACTAGATGCGGAACTGTCGAGCTTGATGTCACGGTGGGAAGAACTGGAAACGATTTCCGCACACGGCTGAGTACGCTGCGCATGCGACGGCGCGGATTCCCAGCGTTTCTTGACGAGTGTGACGCTCAGCACCACCTTCAGTGAGGAACAGGGGTAAATCCGTTCACGCGCGTTGGTTTCTCAAACCTGACTCCGTGCAAT